>NZ_JBFTMK010000581.1:0-3075 GCF_056396965.1 Pseudomonas sp. 05N434 | reverse complement strand
GACCAAACTCAAGGATCTGGCCAGCCAGCCCCTGAGCAAGATTGCCCTGCTGCTGCCGCAAGACGGCCCGCTGGCCTCGGTCGGCAAAGCATTGCGCGAAGGTTTCATGGCCGCACACTACCAGGCGCAACAAGCCGGGCAGAAGCCGCCAGCCATCGAGTTCTATGACAGCTCGCGCCTGACCTCCCTTGACGAGTTCTATCGCAAGGCCCAGGCCGACGGCGTGCAATTGGTGGTCGGGCCGCTGGAAAAACCGCTGGTCAAACAGCTCAGCGCTCGCCCGCAACTACCGATCACCACCCTGGCGCTGAACTACAGCGAAGGCGAACAAGGTCCGGCCCAGCTGTTCCAATTCGGCCTTGCCGCTGAAGACGAAGCCCGCGAAGTATCCCGTCGTGCGCGCGCCGATGGCCTGCATCGCGCCGCCATCATGGTGCCGAAAGGCGAATGGGGTGACCGCGTACTCAGAGCATTCAGCCAGGATTGGCAAGCCAACGGCGGCAGCATTGTCGCGACCGAGCGCGTCGACCAACCGGTGCAACTGGCCCAGCAAATTGCCGACATGTTCCAGCTGCGTCAGAGCGAAGGCCGCGCCAAGAGCCTGCAAAACACCGTTGGCTCACAGGTAGCCGCCCAGCCTTCGCGTCGTCAGGACATCGAGTTCATCTTTCTGGCCGCGACGCCGCAACAGGCTCAACAGATCAAACCGACCCTGAACTTCCAGTACGCGGGTGACGTGCCGGTTTACGCCACCTCCCACGTGTTCAGCGCCAGCGGCGACCAGAACCAGTACAACGACATGAACGGTATTCGCTTCTGCGAAACCCCATGGCTGCTGGATGCCAACGACCCGCTGCGCAAACAGGTCACCGCACAATGGCCACAAGCCGCTGGCAGCCTGGGCCGTCTATACGCGATGGGCGTTGACGCCTATCGCCTGGCACCACGCCTGGGGCAACTCAAGGCCTTGCCGGACAGCCGTATCGAAGGTCAATCGGGCAGCCTGGGCATGACTCAGAATCAACGGGTCGTGCGTCAGTTGCCATGGGCAGAGTTCGTCAACGGTCAGGTTCAACGCCTGCCGGACACCTCGCACTGATGCCCGACAGGTCACGCCAGCAAAGCGGTAAGGATGCCGAGCGCCATGCGCTCGAGCATCTTCAGCAACAAGGTCTGCGCCTGCTGGCGCAGAACTGGTTATGTAAACGCGGCGAGCTTGATCTGGTCATGCTTGATGGYGATACAGTAGTATTCGTCGAAGTCCGCTACAGAAAAAACACCCAATGGGGTGGCGCGCTCGATAGCATCGATGGGMGCAAACGGCAGAAACTGATTTTCGCCGCGCAGTATTTTCTTCAGCGCGAGTCGCGTTGGGCCGATTCCCCCTGCCGCTTCGACGTGGTTGCCATCGACAGCAGCCTCGATCAGTTGAACTGGATGCAAAATGCCTTCGACTGCTGATCGCTTGCGCCCCGAACCGGACACCTACACCCAACACTTTTGCTCTTTGCTTTGCGGGCTGCACATTCATGTGCCAAGTAGCCGCGCTAATTAAGGTCACACAGATGGACATGCAATCCCGAATTCGCCAGCTTTTTCAGGCCAGTATCGACACCAAGCAAATGGCGATGGACGTACTTGCACCGCACATCGAGCAAGCCAGCCAGGTGATGGTCAACGCCCTGCTCAACGAGGGCAAAATGCTTTCGTGCGGCAACGGTGGCTCCGCCGGCGATGCACAGCACTTTTCGTCCGAGCTGCTCAATCGCTTCGAGCGTGAACGTCCGAGCCTGCCAGCCATTGCGCTGACCACCGACAGCTCGACGATCACCTCGATTGCCAACGATTACAGCTACAACGAAATCTTCTCCAAACAGATCCGCGCCCTCGGCCAGCCGGGCGACGTATTGCTGGCGATTTCCACCAGCGGCAACTCGGCGAACATTATTCAAGCGATCCAGGCCGCACATGATCGCGAAATGATTGTCGTAGCATTGACGGGTCGCGATGGCGGCGGCATGGCATCGCTGCTATTGCCTGAAGACGTCGAGATTCGCGTACCGGCCAATGTCACTGCACGTATTCAGGAAGTCCACCTGCTGGCGATCCATTGCCTTTGCGATCTGATCGACAGCCAACTGTTCGGGAGTGAAGAATGACCCCTAATCGCCTAAGCCTTCTGGCCTTGACCCTGTGCCTCGGCATCAGCGGCTGCACATCAGTGGTTAACGCCAGCCGTGAAGCGCCGATCGAAGATGACCGCGGTACGCGCACCTTCGGCAGCAAGATCGACGACTCTCTGATCGACACCAAGGTCGGCGTGAACATCGCCAAGGCCGATCCGGCCCTGGACAACGATTCGCACATCGTCGTAACCAGCTTCAACGGTGTTGTGTTGCTCGCCGGGCAAACCCCGCGCGCCGACCTCAAGGCCAAGGCCGAACAGGTCGCCGCCTCCGTTCAGCGCGTGAAGAAGGTGCACAACGAACTGCAAGTGCTGCAGCCCTCCTCGCTGCTGGCACGCCAGAACGACACCTGGCTGACCACCAAGATCAAGACTCAGATGCTCACCGACCCCTCCATCCCGGGCTCGCGCATCAAGGTTGTGACCGAGAACGGCATCGTTTATCTGCTCGGCCTGCTGACCAAGCAGGAAGCGGCGCAGGCGACCAATCTGGTGCAAGGCGTTTCTGGCGTGCAGAAGATTGTGAAGCTGTTTGAGTACATCGACTGATACTTGCTTACGCGATGGCATCCTTGAGATCGCCTTCGCCGGCAAGCCTGGCTCCAACAGTAATAAAAAAGGCGATCCTTGCGGATCGCCTTTTTTATTACTTCACCACCTTCAAACTGGGTCGACCGCTGGGACGCGGTGGCTCGCTGTCGGGTGGCGGGATATCATCATCCGGCTCGATGTCTTCCTCGTCCTCTAGCGGCGATTCCATATCGAACACCATGCCCTGGCCGTTCTCCCGAGCGTAAATGCCCAGGATCGACACGATAGGCACGTACAGGGTGTGCGGCACGCCACCGAAGCGCCCTTCGAAACTGACCGCCTCGTTATCCATGTGCAAA
>NZ_JBFTMK010000580.1:0-3091 GCF_056396965.1 Pseudomonas sp. 05N434 | reverse complement strand
GGTGTTGACCATCCTGCCGGGCATGCTGGTGATCTGGTTTGTTCGCAACCACGTGGCCAAGGGCTTTGCCCTGGGCCGGGTATGAGGAACTGATGATGGAATGGATGAGTTGGACCAGCCCGACGGCGGCGTTCTTCGGCGTCATAGCCTTGATCCTGGTGGGCATGACGACTTGGGAGTTGCGTTCGCCAAGCATTCTTCGAAAAGGTTTTCTGCCGATTACCACCACCCGTGGCGATCGGCTGTTTATCGGTCTTCTCGGCAGCGCCTACCTGCATTTGCTGGTAATCGGCGTCACCGACTGGAGCATCTGGATAGCGTTCGCGTTGTCCCTGGTGTGGCTGTTGGCTGTGATGCGTTGGGGCTAGTCGAATCGCTCGGCAATGTTGCTCCGAAACCCATAAAGGAGGTCTCTATGTTCGACAAAAACAATAAGCTGCGACATAGCATTTCACTGGCAGCCATGCTGGCACTCAGCGGATTGAGCGCATCGGCCTGGGCTGATGCCTACGAAGACGCTGCGAAAAAGTGGATCGGCGGCGAATTCAAACCGTCCACCTTGACGGCCGATCAGCAACTCGCGGAATTGAAGTGGTTCATCAAGGCGGCCGAGCCGTTTCGCGGGATGGACATCAAGGTTGTCTCGGAAACCCTGACCACCCATGAATACGAGTCCAAGGTGCTGGCCAAGGCCTTCACCGAGATCACCGGGATCAAAGTCACCCACGACTTGCTGCAAGAAGGCGATGTGGTGGAAAAGCTGCAGACCGTGATGCAGTCGGACAAGAGCATCTATGACGGCTGGGTCAACGACTCCGACCTGATCGGTACGCACTTTCGCTATGGCAAGACCGAGTCGATCACCGACCTGATGGCCAACGAAGGCAAGAACTTCACCTCGCCGACCCTCGACATCAAGGACTTCATCGGCATTTCCTTCACCACCGCGCCGGACGGCAAGATCTATCAGCTGCCCGACCAGCAGTTCGCCAACCTGTATTGGTTCCGCGCCGACTGGTTTGATCGGGCGGACCTGAAAGCAAAATTCAAGGAAAAGTACGGCTACGAATTGGGCGTGCCAGTGAACTGGTCGGCCTATGAAGACATCGCCAAATTCTTCAGCGAAGACGTCAAGGAAATCGACGGCAAACGCATCTACGGGCACATGGACTACGGCAAGAAGGATCCATCCCTGGGCTGGCGCTTCACCGATGCCTGGTTCTCCATGGCCGGCGGCGGCGACAAGGGGCTGCCCAACGGCTTGCCGGTGGACGAGTGGGGCATCCGTGTCGAGGACTGCCATCCGGTCGGTTCCAGCGTGACCCGTGGCGGCGATACCAACGGCCCGGCGGCGGTGTTCGCGACGCAGAAATATGTCGACTRGATGAAGGCCTATGCGCCGCCGGAAGCAGCGGGCATGACCTTTTCCGAGTCTGGCCCGGTACCGTCTCAGGGCAACATTRCCCAACAGATCTTCTGGTACTCCGCCTTTACCGCCGACATGACCAAACCGGGCCTGCCGGTGGTGAACGCCGACGGTACGCCGAAGTGGCGCATGGCGCCGTCGCCGAGAGGGCCGTACTGGGAAGAGGGCATGAAGCTTGGGTATCAGGACGTGGGTTCCTGGACATTCATGAAGTCCACGCCTGAGAAACAGAAACTCGCGGCCTGGCTGTACGCGCAGTTCGTGACCTCGAAAACCGTGTCGCTGAAGAAAACCATCGTCGGCCTGACACCGATCCGCGAGTCGGACATCAACTCTCAAGCCATGACCGACCTGGCGCCGAAGCTCGGTGGCCTGGTCGAGTTCTATCGCAGCCCGGCGCGGGTGCAATGGACCCCGACCGGCACCAACGTGCCGGACTATCCGCGTCTGGCACAGTTGTGGTGGAGCCACATCGCCGAAGCCGCCAGCGGCGAGAAAACCCCGCAACAGGCGCTCGATGGTCTGGCCAAGGATCAGGACGCGATCATGACCCGTCTGGAACGCTCCAAGGCCCAGGCCACTTGCGCGCCGAAAATGAACCCGGAACGCGACGCGCAATACTGGTTCGACCAACCGGGCGCACCGAAGCCGAAACTGGCTAACGAGAAGCCCAAGGGTGAAACCGTGAGCTATGCCGAACTGCTGAAATCGTGGGAGGTGGCGCGTAAGTAACAGATCGGCCTGCGACGTCGAACGGCACCTTCGGGTGCCGTTTCTATTTATGCCCACTTTCTCGTTTCAGCGACTGGCGTACGGTTCTCATTACCGCGAGGTCGAAGGCGTTGTGCCCGGCGTGGAGCAGACGACAACGGATGTTCTGGCGCTGGCGAAGCCAACGTACGCTGGACATGCCGAAGGTGTCTTTGATGCCTTGTATCACCAGGGTATCGGCATCGACCCGGAGACGCTCGTCCGCCCGTGTGAAGAAATAGTGATTAACGTGGTAATGCAACTCCAGGCAGATGGCGCGCACCGCTTCTTCATCAACGAAGTCTTCGAGTGCGTGCGGGCACATCGATTGCCCGTTCAATTGCAAAATAGCCTGCAGCCAGTGGATGGCAGCCTGACGCTTTTGCACCTCGCAACCATTGCTCAGTAGCTGGTAGATACCCCGCGCACTGGCGTCGTGGGAGCCAATGGCGAATTGAGATAAACCTTCGCTCAAGGTTTTATCGTAGGCGCTTACGTTCGCAACAAATGGTATGAACACCGAGACCAACGTGGTTTTCAGAATGGCGTCGGGATAGCGCTGCTGGTATTGGATGGCCAACCAGCTTCCCCATGAAATGCCCAGCAAACTGATTTTTTCGAAACCAAAATGCCGACGCAGGGCATCGATGTCTTCAACGGACAGCCCAGTGCTGTTGTGCTGGAGCTCGCCGAGGGGAAGGGAGCGCCCGCAGCCTCGCTGGTCGAACAAAATGATATCGAAACATCGCAGATCGAAGAACTCAAGATGATGGAGGGCGCTACGACCACCCGGCCCGCCATGCAGGAAAAATATCGGTTCGCTGCCGGGGGTGCCGTGCCGCTCCCAATAGAGATGGTGGCCGTCACGAGTCGGGTAGTAGCCATTGATCGGGGAGACCACCATCAGATGGGAAC
>NZ_JBFTMK010000579.1:0-3094 GCF_056396965.1 Pseudomonas sp. 05N434 | reverse complement strand
GAGGAGCTCGGTATGGCCAGACACAACATGTGAGTCGGCCGGGTCATCCCCACGTACATCAGCATCCTGTGTCTGCAAAAAATTCTGACAGTTTTGCTCGCAAAAAAACGATGAATTAGATCAAACGCGGTACCGCAGTGGCTTCGAGGAGGTACAACTGGTTGACGAGCATGAACTCGCGAACCGCCTCACGACTGCTCATTACAACCTCTCGGTGAGCGCGTGGATTGCGATAAGCCATCGTCACGGACTTGAACAAATTGGATTTACCCGCCTGCTCCCCTGCGTCCTGGTCATCCCAATGCAGCAACGATCGATTCCCTTCGAATGCGTGCGTGAAAAGCTGGTTGCTGCTCTTATCGTAGACCCCGATCCGGGTTCGAACGATATCTTCCAATCTTCGGAAAGCAGTCGTGATGGCGAAGTCCGGATTGTCGAGAAATCCAATCGATAGATCGATTAGTCGTTCGTCGAGCAGACCCAGATTCAATACAGCTGGAAACTCTTCAAGCAGGTGGAGGACATCAGCTCTGGCGCGATAGGACGGGCGCTCAATGTATTCATAATATCGGGAAGGTCGGACGGGCCTGGATTGAGTCAGGTTTTTCAGATCAGATGAGAGGAGGCAACCAGCTTCGCAACGACGATGAAATTCCTCATCAACATCGTATTCCTCAATATCCACCTTAAACAGCTGAAGCAACTCAATGGCAGTAGAAAGTCCTGTCGGGCCAGTTCCTGAATATCCCGATCTGAATCCAGGCTTGATCAATATTTGCAGATAGGGAGAGACGGTCAGCAGGATACTGTGCTCGCCTATTTTTCCGTCGAACCACGACAAAATCCAAGCCGCTTGTACATGTTCGCCCGCCCCCAGAACGCTTTTTAGTGCGTCAACGCATCGCTGGGTAACTCCGGGCGTACCATGATATTCGATACCCGCGAGTTTGTTCATGTCGATCTTTTTGCCCATCACCGCCCTCCGTCCGATTTTTTGTGCCGCTTCTTTTTTAAAATGTCGATGGAGTAATTCAATCCGCCAAACTCAACTGCTCAAAGGACAGCTCGCGCAAGCCGCTAGAGCCAAGAAGGTCGGAAAGCCTGGAGAAACTTGCCCAAATATGCCGCACTTGAAGTCGCCGGCCTTTTTCCATGAACATAGACCTATGAACATTCTCCAACGGCATTAACCATAAGACTACAGCAGCGTGCGGTTCCGAATGACTTATGAACATATGACATCGCCCATAAGTTCAATGATGTGTCTGTGAGGAACTTTATATGCTTGAGGTCAAACTCCACCACTTTCCGATTTTGCAGACGTCCAGGCTCTTCTCGTTGAAAGTTTTGCCCCGTCTGTACAAGAACTCCAGCTGGATATGCAAACATCACTTTTTGAGGCGCTCAAGCACGCTTCACCGATACAGCGGAACGTTTAATTGATGTTCGTTTGTGGCGGTAACAACCAATGTCGTTCGGTGGTCCATCCGAGAAAAACCTGAGCCCCCYCACTTTTCTGGCGGTTCAGGGTCAACGTGAGCCCGGAAGCTGCCACACGCAACCCCATAATTGCCGGTAGAAATCTCTCCCGGAATGCAATGGGTTGAGCCGCGAAATGAGCTTCGATGCTATCGATTGCGCAACGCCTCTCGGCGTCATCCTGCAAGGATAAATAAAACACCATCTGGCGCCAGGCATAAGCGGTATTTTTGAGCATCACCAAGCTTGAGTGATAGAGCTTGATTTTCATCTGCTGCCGCATGCATATCCATTGGAAGCACTCCTGAGCAAGTGAACCCAAGCGATGATGTAGCAGCGCTTTCAAACCGAGATCACCAAATAGAAGCGAAAGGTTTTGCGTCGTCAAAATCTGTTGTTGCTCGATGATCCTTCCGTTGGTTGCTGAATGCCATGCCCCCAAGGGTGCATTAGCCCGCTCCGCGCACAGGTTCGCCAATGCATCACTGGTATCCAAGTCACGCTGGAAATAGTTTCTGCTCTTTGATTTCGGCTTATCGGGAAGGATCGCCAGTTGGTTCGTGTCGATGTCGTAATAATGAGCGTAAAGGGTGCCATCTATCAACGAGGCCGCTCGCCTGGCTGCTTCCACGAATTTATTCGAAAAGGTTCCCATGAAAATGTCCGCCGCGACCTCCTCCACAAAAGGAAGATCCAGCTTCGCCGTGACAGCAAGCGAACCAAACTCCTGAAGTAGCTTGTTCGGAAGGATTGCCTGAGGGAAAGCAGCGAGGGTTGTTGCCGAGGATTCGATCAAGGCTTGTCTGGCTCCCTCAACGGCGACAGTGTGTGCCTCTCGTTCACCTTCAACGGCCGCCACCCAAGGCAACTCACTGATTTTGATTTGGCTCTGTAGGTTGAGCAGCAGCAATGAACGGCGTCGCTGAAAAGCACGATACGTTGCGATAGACAATGTGCGCAGTGTCGCATCGCGAAATCCAGCACTGCAGATTTCGGCCGTCATCGCTGGCAGTACTCGCGCCACGGTATCCCCAGATGTGATCAATCCCTTGTCAATCAACTGACTGATGGTTCCCTTTCGACAGCGCTCGAGGCGTCGGCGAACTGCGGGAGGAATGGCGACACCTGTTTTCAGCGAATATGCCTTCGCCTCCTCACTGGTAATTGGTTCCAACAGGGACGAAAAATCAGAGATGCCTTCCGAGCTCGTATAGCTGGTCAGACGCTGAGAAACCGCCTTGGCGATCAGATAATGCTCGGGCGCGGCCACCTGACGGCGCTGTATGGCTCGGCTCTGTAGATGATCTTCGGATTCGGGATGACCATGTTTGCACACGAAATCATTGACGATCCGCCGAATACGTCCGACTTGACGCCCTGTCAGCGAGGTTGGGTCACGGGAGCAGAGCCTTAGCAACGCGTACAACTCCCCTACCCGCCCCCTGAAAGGTTCAACGTTGAGGATGTCATTGCTACCGGTGGCATCGAACTGACTACTTAGCGCATTCGCCTGCTCAAGCCAGCCTTCAGGATATTGCCGACAAGGCCAATCATCCTGGTACGTTAAGAGGAAGAGCGAGATAGCTGCATCGAAGAGAGGCAACCGAGTCATGAC
>NZ_JBFTMK010000578.1:0-3109 GCF_056396965.1 Pseudomonas sp. 05N434 | reverse complement strand
GTGTCGGCGCGAGTGTCGGACCGTTGGTGGCAGGGGTATTGATGAAGTTGTTCGGCAGCCAGATGCTGTATGCCTTTTTCAGTTTTTTTGCATTGGTGCTGGTGTGGCGAATCCGCCCGAAAGCAGTCACCAATCTGCATCAGGTGGACGATGCTCCACTGCATCACGTGGCCATGCCGGACAGCATGACGAGTTCGCCACTGGTGGCTTGCCTTGACCCGCGTGTCGATGAGCAGGTGGTGCAGGATCAGATGCAGAACCCGGTCAACCCGGAGGCTGATGTCAATCCGGATGCCGAGCCAGAACCTGAACCTGAACCAGTTTCGGATTCAGAAGACCCGGACGCAGGTCGCGAGCAAAGTTTTACCGAAGCGCGGCCTTGATCAAGACATAAAAAAACGGGCAATCCCCGCAAGGGACTGCCCGTTTTTTATTGGCGGGGTGTATCAGAAGTCGTCTTTGTCAAAGCGCCGCGCTTCACGCTGAAGCTGATAGACGAACCGCTCGACCTGCCGTTGCACCAGGCCGCTCATGTTGTGAAAGCGCACGCCGGCGAAGGTGGTGTTGATCTTTTCTTCAAAGTGCAGGTAACGCAGCTCCACCGGTGCCGTCATGCTGCCGAAGGGCAGGGCGGCGATGAAGCGGTCGTAGACCTGGCCCAATTGCAGCTTGGCGGTGATGTCGCCTTCGAAGCGCAATTTGCAGCCGGTGGCGGAGATGTCCAGCAGTTTGCCAGCGAGGGGCGACTTGAGTTTCTCGCCCCCCAGCTCGACATTGACCAGTTGTGCCAGCTTCAACGCAGCGCGGAAAGCATTGCGGCGCTGGTGGTAAACCACCTCATCGGGCAGCGTGCCGCGGTAGCAGCGGCCATCGCCGGACTCGTCGATGGTCAGCGGGCCATTGCTTTCCCAGGCGATGCGCACGCCGTCGTGGAAGCCTTCGACCTTGAACGGTTCGCCGGCCAGCAGAAAGCGTTCGCCGTCGCGCGGGATCATTTCGTCCAGGGCGATCATGTTGCTGTCACGGTCGACGTCCACCAGATAACTCTGGAAGCGCTGGCTGCGCTCGTGGAACGTGATGATCAGCGGGTCATGGCTGTCTTGCAGCTGACGCAGGTTGCCGGAGATTTCCAAAGGCGTGGTGAGCACCTTGGGTGGCTGCGGAGCATCTTCCGCGCTTAAGGCATTGGACACGGGGTATCAATCTCCAGGCAAATATGACTACTGGCCGGCATTCTGCCAGCATGTTGCGTGTCTTGATAGGGCGTGCTCATTGAAAGGCTTAAGCCTGACTGAGCGGGCGTGGCTTGGCGAGCTTGGAGGTTGATCCGCGGGCATCGTAGAGCGCTGGCGGCTCGCCGCCGGTGAGGATTTTCAGCTGGTTGGCCGTGGCGGCCTGCTGCACCAGAATCGACTGGCCATTGTTGACATTGGCGGCTTGGCACTGGGCCAGGAGGTCGGTGAGCACGTCGCTCTGTCCCAGCAATCGTTCGCCAATGCTCGACTGGCTGGCGAGTTGCTCCAGGCCCTGGCGGTTGGTTGGCAGGTTGAGGCTGGCGAGGATTTCACTGCGCTTGCGGCCATGCTGTTCGAGCAGAATGATCAATGCCTGTTTATGCGCCAGAATTTCTTCGAGCAGTGGCATGTCGCGACCGTGCAAGGCAAGGGACTCGGTTTGCAGTAGCTCCAGCAGTTGTTGCGCCGGGGCGAAGTCGTCGATGATCAGTTGCAGTAATTGAGTGTCGTGCATGGCTGGCCTTGGGTTTTAAGCGTCCAAAAGCCTGGCGCGGGCCGTGGCCTAGCGCTGGGCTTCGAAGTTGAGCAGTTTGCTGGCTACACGGTTGCTGTCGACTTTATAGCTGCCATCGGCAATCGCTGCTTTCAACTCGGCCACGCGGGCGTTGTCGACGGCAGGCTGATCGCGCAGCTTGTCAGTGACCTTCTGCAACTGTTGAGCCTCATTGCTGAGGTGTACCGATTCCCCGCTTTTGGTGGTACTGGCCTGTTCGGCCGGGGTATTCAGCGGCGCGGATTGGCCGGCTTCGGCGGTTTCCTTGGCGGTGCTGGTACGCGTACTGCCCGTAAGTGACGAGGAGCTGTTTAAACGACTGAAATCGATGACCATGACAAAAAACCTCTGGATATTTGGACGCTTGCCATGTTTTCGGCGATTCCCCGAAAAACTTTAGGCCCATTTATCAATGAGCTCGCATGCGCCAGCGCATGCCCTGCATGCGGCACAGTTTAGGCAACCGCCAGGCGGTGCGCCATCACTTCACAAACACAGAGCCCTTACATGGCCACTTCCACCTGGCCGGGCGCTGTGACTTGCGCCTTGATGACCCGCTGGGAGTTAAGGTTCTTCACGCGAATCTGTTCCCTCAGGCCGCCGTTGGACAGCGCTTCACCCGGCATGCGCACACTGAGCGTACCACTGCGGGCGGTAATCACCACCTGGTCGCCCTTGCGAACCACTTCCGCCTGTTCGAGATGCACCAGCGTAATGATCTGATCGGCGACCATTGGTCGGGTAAGTTTTTGCCCGATAGCCTGATCGACGGAAGTCAGAAACCCCTGATTTATCAGGCTRATATCACGCTCGCGCAGGGTTACGTCCTGAGGTTCGATAATCCCTGTGCGCTTGAGCGGACGAGTGGTCGTCACAATGTCGCGRAACAGCTTCACTTGAGCGGGCACGAAGACCGTCCAGGGTGAGGCGCCATCGCAGCGAACCTTGACCGTGACCCGTCCCAGAGGCCTTGCCGGGCTCTCGAGGGTGGCTGTCAATTCCTTGTCGCACATAGGCATGCGCAGGCGCGGATCGAGCTGGTTGACCTGGATTTCGTAGCGACCTTGCGTTTGACTGGTGGCCAGATAGTCCTCTACGGTGAATTCAAGAAAGCCTTGGGTGACGCCGATAAGCATGTCAGGCAAGGTAACCGTATCAGCAAGGGCAGGGCTGCCAGCGTTGAACAGGCAAGCGGCCGACATCGCGCAGAGCAATCTGCGGCAGGTTGATGTCAGGTGTCGGAAAAATGTCGGTTCTGTGTTCATAAGAGTTAAAAAGCAAGCGCCGTGCCGTTTCGTGATGAATGTGCGTCGCAACACAC
>NZ_JBFTMK010000577.1:0-5694 GCF_056396965.1 Pseudomonas sp. 05N434 | reverse complement strand
GCATTAACACGCCGGGGTTGGCTTGAGGGGCGACAGGGCGGTTGTCGGGAATATATTCATCCACTACCAGATGCGCATTGGCGCCGCCAAAGCCAAAGCTCGAGATGCCTATACGGATCGCTGACTGCCGGTCCGCGAGGGGCTGTATCTGCCTTGTGGCCAGTCGCAGGCTGGTCTCGTCGACTTTTGCGCTGGTTCGGTAGTCGGGCTGAGGTGGAATCCCTTTGTGACGCAAGATCATCAGCGCCTTGGCGAGCGAAGCGCCTCCAGCGGCGGCCAGTGGGTGGCCAATGACGGACTTGATCGAACCGATGGTGATTTTTTTGCCGTCTGTGCAATGGGGGGCGAAGAAGCTGTTCAGCGAGTCCAGCTCTGTCGCATCACCCAGCGGAGTACCGGTGCCATGGGTTTCGATGTAGTCCACGTCATTGGGATCAAGACCGATATAGGCACGCTGGTAAGCCGTGTACTGGGCCTGTTTGCCAGGCGCAAACACTGAACCTTCGGCGCCATCGGCGGACATTCCCAATGCCCGTAAAACGCCCAGGGGGCGGCGCTGCGCAATCAGGGCCTGCGATACAGGTTCGACCAAAAAGGCGACTGCACATTCGCCCGGCACAATACCGTCAGCGTCCTGACCGAATGCCTGCATTTGGGCCCGGGCGGAAAAGGCGGTCAACTGCGAGAACCCCAGAAACAGTGCCGGTGGCAGCACGGTGTTCAGAGCCATGACAATCGCGTTATCCGCCTGTCCGCTATTGACCAGGGCCTGAGCCATGTCGATTGCATAGGGGAACGAACTACAGGCGGTGTCGACCGATAACGCCGGGCCACCGAAGGCAAAAGCCGCCGCCAGTTCAGCCACTTGTTCACCCGGCGTGTAGCCCTGTGGTGCTTCGGTTTTTCCGGACATGCCGGTGACGAAATAACTCTCGTCACTCCAGGATGTTGCGACCACCAATGCGGTGCGTTCCTTGATCAGAGTCGAGCCTTGTCCGGCAAGCTGGGCGAGGAGTGTCTGCAGTACTTTCTTACCGATGGCGACCTGCCGTCCTTCATGCCGTGAAGGGGTTGATGCGTCATCGGTCAGGCAAAAAGCGCTGTCCAGGTAAACGCGATCCTTTTCACCTGCCTTTGCTGAATAGATTGACGCCTTATCCAGTTCCCAGCGTGTCAGCATCGAATTGATAGGTGCTATCTGTCCTTGCGTCAGCAAATGCCAAAGCGCATCCGTTGACGGTGCCCCGGGAAACTCGCCGGCCATTGCGCTGAAGCAAAAGTCGCCCTCTGTTGTTACCGCGCCATTCATACCCTGTCTCCTGATTGCCAAAATGCTGGGTGATCTGTCCGATCACCCGGATTCCATGCCATTTTTTACAGCGGCTCAGTGCTTCAGCTCAGTCGTGCCAGAAGCGACAAGGCGTCCTGCGGCGTACGACGCGACATCAGTGCTTCACCGGCAAACTCGCTGGCAGAGCACTGTTGCGCCATTGATTGGCAGAGTGCTTCTCGGGCAAAACCGTTGAGCCCCAACTGTGCAAAGGGCGTCTCAATGTCGATCGACTGTGGCGCGTCCGGGATCAGGGGTGACAGGGAGTTGAAAAGCAGGTTGCTTGCCTGCCCTTGGTCGTCCGTTGTGGCAGGTGCTTGCACTTCGGTAGCGGGTGTTGATGTCGACTCGGGGGCGGCCAGGGCGGCTTTAATCAGGGCGATTGTTGCCTGCGGATACTTGGCGTTGGCCAGCTCAGTGCTGTTGGCCTTGAGTTGCGGCCACAATGCGACGACCGACTCCAGGAAGTCCAGCTGCACGAGGGAGTCCAGGCCCAGGCTTTCATAGCTTTGTTTTTGGTCGATCTGGTCAACCGTAAAACCGGTGATATTCGCCAGTTGTTCCAGTACCCATGCTTCGACATCCACGGCAGGTGCCTGCGGATCGGCTTCAAGCCGCGCCAGCAAGGCGGTAGGAGTGGGGGCATCAAAGAGCTGCGAGGTGAGCTCTTTCTTTTCCGGGAAGTGCTGGGCCAGGGATTCGAAAATATCGACCATGCCGAGAGAGTCGATACCCAGGCTTTCGAAACTTTGATCGAAGTCGATTTGTTCTTTTTTGAATCCTGTGACCGTACTTATTTCGGCGCGCAGCCATTGCCCGTAGTTGAGTGCGGGTGTTTGTTCCGCAATAGGTGTCGATTCCAGTATTACCGGGTTCGAGTGTACGGGCTCCAGCACCGCAAGGTTTTTATTGACGGGGGCTTCAATCCCATTGGCATAAACGCCCTCGAGGACTTGTTGATGAGCATTGAAGTAGTGCGCAGTGACGGATTCGGCCTGCTCCAGCAAACGCATCAATATTGATTCTTTTGCGATATTGGACTCGCACAGTGAATCAATGATTTTTTCTGAAAGAGAAAAATAGCTGTTGGCTATTTTTCCATTGGACACGATGAATTCCTGCACAACATCGTTGAGTTGGAAGCGCATGAGGTTCTCCTAACCAAAGTCGGTATATGTTTTCTACAAACAAGAAATAAAAAGTCTTGGCCCAGGGGTGGGCCTTGTGTGAATCAATGAACCAGGTTGGCAGTAGCCATATAGCGACTTAAAGTTGGAGTTCCACTGCGTCGATCTCGGAAGATGTTGTTTTTCTGGCTCCTTTGAGCAGCCCGGATCTTACGTTCAGATAAGTGAAGAGCGTTATTGCATCGGCTCCCTGGAAAGCGATGTAGCCGTCAGGACGAATCAACATCAACGTGCCCGCTTTGGCATGGTAACGCTTGTGCAGCCGCCAATCGGGGTCCAGCAACGTCGAGTGCCAGGAAGGCATCCCAATTCATGCGCTGCTTTTTCGTCAGCGATTCCTGGATGTAATCACTCTTGCCGTAGTGGTACTGATGACCGGAAATCATCGACGGCAGTTTGCGCTGAACCTTGCGCCTGTTGCTTATCAGTGGCAGAACATTGTCGCGCAGCCAAACGAGGGCGCGATGCTTGACGGTAATGAGTCCGGTCAGTCGATGTGCCGTGTTCTCGACTTCCAGGGCCACCGGGTAACGCTCTTCGTTGTAGCTTTCCAGCAACGATGGATCAGCCAGGCCCTGATCGACATAGGCCATTTTCCACGCCAGGTTATAGGCCTCGGAAACCCCCAGGTTCATCCATTGGCCACCGATCGGGCTGCCGATATGAGCCGAGTCGCCCACCAGAAACACAGAGCCTTGCTGCAACGACTGCACGCGGCGATGTTGGAAAGAGGCGATGGTGGTCGATGAAATATTGGACAACGTCATCTTTTGCCCGCGTCCTTCGCACAACCGCTGAAAGTTCTCCAGGCTCAAGGAAGGGCGCTCACCTTCTGGTGGCAGGTTGTAGGGCATCTCGATGAAAAGTCGATAACGGGATTGAGCGCTGATCGGCGCGACCGCGACATAACCGTCCTGTGCACCCAGGAAGAAAGCGCCTTCGTCCTTGCTTCCAGACCACTCGATATCGGCATCGGCGAGCATGAAGAAGCGGTCGTAGGACGATCCTTCGAAGGTCATATCAAGACGTTTTCTGATGTTGCTGCGAGCACCGTCGCACGCGACCACCCAGCGGCTGGAAAAGGACTCGGCGCTGCCGTCCGCATGCTGAAGCGTCATCTGCACCGAGCCCGGCTGGTTTTCTATATCGACCAGCTCGGTATTCCATTCAACATCTGCTCCCAACTTGTTCAGTCGCTCAAGCAGAATCTTCTCTGTCTGCGGTTGTGGCAGGCTGAGGAGCAGGGGGTAGGTGGCGTCCAGGTAGGAGAAGTTGTAGTTCAGCACCCGTTTGGCGTTCGATTGCACCGAAAACTGGTTGATAGTGAATCCGTCGCTGATGGCCTGATCGGCAACTCCCAGATCTCGGAAAATTTCCAGGGTTCTGGAATGGATGGCCATCGCTTTGGTAGCGGTCGAGGGACCGGCATTCTTTTCAATGATGCGAAAAGAGACGCCCCACTTCTTCAGCATGATTGCCAGGGACAGGCCAATCGGGCCGGCGCCTACGATCATGACTGTCGGGGTATTACCGGGTTGGCTGAAGTGCTTGGGGGCCAAAGTGCTCAGAGTGTTCATCGGTTAGTACCAGTTTCTGTAGAAGGGAGAGTTGGCAATGCCGAGCAGGGCATCGTCACCGGATGAATCCCCGTAGGCATAAATGTAAAAGTCATCAAGGTTGCTCAGGCAGCCCTTGAGCCGTGTGACTTTCTCTCTCTCAACACAGTTGGTACCTGATATTCCTCCGGTCAGTTTGTTCTTCGCCGTCGCCAGGCGAGTGCCGCAGACATAGTCAAAACCCGCTGCCTGACCCCAGGGAATCAGGTAGTTTTCCGGCGAGTTGCTGACCAGCGCAGTGACATGCCCCATGGACTGATGCCATTGCAGCCGGCGCAGGGCCTCGGGCCTGAGCCAGAGCGGTAGCAGCTCGCTGATGAAATACTTGGCATGCTCGCGCTCTTGCTCAACGGACAGACCGCCCAGATAACAGGCAATGAATGCCAGTCGGGCTTGCATCAATGGCGTGATGCCAACGATTACACTGAGCATTTTGGGCAGCAGGGGAATGATCCTGAGCCAGAATGATCGGGTTCCCACGATATAACGCATGTAGCGCCAGAACGTATGTCTGTCGGTCAATGTGCCGTCAAAGTCAAACACGGCCAGTACCGGTTGTGTGCCATTAGCTTGCATGAATCTCTTCCTTGAGAGAGATGATCTCGATGGTTTTGGGCAACTTGAAGCCCGAGAGGTAGCGCGAGAGCAGGGTAGAGACAGCGCTCTGGGTCAGGTCGCCGCTCCCTTCAACGCACAGGTGCAGTACGTTGACCTCCTTGTTGTCCGGGACGATGTAAGCTTTCGCGCGCACTACATCCGGGTGCTTCAGGGCAATGGATTCGATTTCAGTCAGGTCGACCATTTGCGCTTTGATCTTCGAGATTCGCAGGCGTTGGCAATAGAAGAACACATGCCCGTCGTCGTCCCGCCAGACCAGATCACCCGTGTGTAGCCAACCATCACGGAAGAACCGGGCATTGGCGTCCTCTGCATCGTTATAGCCGTCAATCACCATCGAACCGCGAATCAGCAGTTCGCCAATCCGTCCGGGTGCGACATCCCGCCCTTCGGCATCGACGACCCGTAGTTCTACGCCTCTGATCGGTTGTCCCATGGCGCCGCGATGGACCTTGCCAATCGAGCTCTGGACAATCACCGGCATGCTCTCGGTCAATCCATAGCCTTGCAGCACCGGATTGCACCCCAGCAGTCTTCCCCGTTTCTCGGCTTCGTCTGCGGGTAAATGGCTGCCACCCGAATAAATCATCAGGTGAGGGTGCAACGGCAACAGCGCGCCCTTGCGTTTGGCCAGTCGTGTATTGAAGTAGCGAATGACGTCGGGAACCAGGCAGGCAAAGGTGACCTTATGCTGGGACAAGACTTCTGCCAGATCCCTGTTGAGCAGGGTGTTAGTCATTAACAGTGTGGCGCCCACGCTCAAGGGGAAAACCATCATCACCGACAGGCCGAAGATGGCATACAGCGGCAGCGTCACCAGATGAACGGAACCGACACCTTGAAGATGAAACTGCTCATGCAGGCCATCACTCGATTGCGTCAAATCAAGGTAGCGGTGAGAAACGGCCAGCGGTTTACCGATGCCCCGGTAGGTGACCTGTAC
>NZ_JBFTMK010000576.1:0-3149 GCF_056396965.1 Pseudomonas sp. 05N434 | reverse complement strand
GTATTCGGCTATCACGTGTCGGATCCAGAGCGTTTTGGTGTCGTCGAGTTCGACGCTGCCGGCCGTGCCTTGAGCATCGAAGAGAAGCCGCTGAAGCCAAAATCCAGCTACGCGGTGACTGGCCTGTACTTCTACGACAACCAGGTTGTCGAGATCGCCAAGAACATCAAGCCATCCGAGCGTGGCGAGTTGGAAATCACCGACGTTAACCGCGCCTACCTCGAGCAAAACACCCTCAATGTAGAAATGCTCGGACGCGGTTTTGCCTGGCTGGACACGGGGACTCACGACTCGTTGCTCGAGGCCAGTCACTTCGTGCACACGATCGAGCAGCGTCAAGGCTTGAAAGTGGCCTGCCTGGAGGAGATCGCCTACAACAACGGTTGGATTACCGCTGAACAGTTGGGCGCTCAGGCCGATAGGCTGAAGAAGACTGGCTATGGTCAGTACCTGCAAAAACTGCTGGATTTGGATTCCCTCTGAGTCGAGAGGGTTTACTTTCAAACCTAGCGTTTAATCCGAGCAAGCAGGAATAGCATGCCAGTAAAACATCCCAAGGTTGCAGTTTTGCTGGCTGCGTACAACGGAATGCAGTGGATTGAGGAGCAATTGGTCTCGATTCTCGGCCAGTTATCGGTCGACGTTACCCTGCACATTAGCATCGACCCCTCCACTGACGGCACCGAGGCGTGGTGTAGAGCTTATGCGGCTGAGCATCCAGCAGTTGTAGTGCTTCCGGATGCCAATCGCTTCGGCGGAGCATCGCGCAACTTCTTTCGGCTGATCCGGGACGTCGACTTCGATGGCTACGACTTCGTCGCCTTTGCCGATCAGGACGACATCTGGTATCCCGATAAGCTGCACAGAGCAACCCAGGCGTTGCAGGCACGAGGAGTGGATGCCTACTCCAGTAACGTGACGGCGTTCTGGCCAAATGGCAGAACCCTGCTGCTGGACAAGGCGCAACCTCAGGTCGCCTGGGATTTTTTGTTCGAGGCAGCCGGGCCTGGCTGCACCTATGTCTTTAGAAAAAGCCTGATAGAAGCCTTGAAAGGCTCGATGCTCGCCAACTGGCAGCAACTGCAAGGTGTAACTTTGCATGACTGGTATTTCTACGCCTTTGCGCGCAGTCATGGTTACCGTTGGTATATCGACCCGTTACCCAGCATGGATTACCGGCAGCACGAGCGTAATCAGGTGGGTGCCAACACAGGCCTGAGTCCGTTGAYCGCTCGTTACAAAACCATTCATGACGGTTGGTGGTTCGGTCAGGTTCACCTGATTGCAGATCTGGTGGGGCAGGGGGCGAAGCCCTTTAAAGGCGTCTTGTTGCAATTACGGCGTACGGAACTGATGAAACTGTCCTTCAGTGCCTGGCAATGCAGGCGCCGGGTGCGGGACAAGATTTTTTTCTTTTTTATCTGTTGGTTCACCGCATTGATGGGAAACAAAGCTCAATGACAGCCCCAAAGGTATTGGTCACGGGGGCAGGCGGTTTCGTGGGTGAGGCGCTGGTTTTCAGGATGTTGGTGGACAAACAGTTCGCTCCGATCGCGGCCGCTCGCAGTCTCACCCGGTTGCAGGGTTTATGCCCGGTTGTACCCTTTGATCTGAATGATCCTGAAGCCTTGCCTGAGTTGAAGGAAGTCAGTGCGGTCGTCCACGCGGCGGCCAGAGTTCATGTGATGAACGAAATCGCTTCTGATGCCTTGGCCGAGTTTCGCAAGGTTAATGTGGAGGGCACTCTTCGGTTGGCAAAGCGCGCCGCTGAATCGGGAGTCAAACGCTTCATCTTCATCAGTTCGATCAAGGTCAATGGCGAAAGCACCCAGCCAGGCAAGCCGTTCAAGGCTGATGATACACCGGCCCCGGCGGATCCTTATGGCGTGTCCAAGCACGAGGCTGAACAAGGCCTGAGAAAACTTGCTCGCGAAACCGGAATGGAAGTGGTGATTATTCGCCCGCCATTGATCTATGGGGCGGGTGTTAAAGCCAATTTTCTGAGTATGCTGCGCTGGCTGAACAAAGGTATTCCGTTACCGTTGGGAGCGGTTCGGAACCAGCGTAGCCTTGTGGCGATCGGAAACCTGGTGGACCTTGTAATCACCTGTATCGATCATCCTGCCGCAGCGAACCAAACCYTTCTGGTCAGTGATGGCCAGGACTTGTCCACAACTGAAATACTACGTCGCCTGGGCAATGCGCTCGGGACGAAGGCCTGGCTCTTGCCACTGCCAAAGTGGTTGCTGGTAATGGCAGCTTCGGCATTGAGAAAGCAATCTGTTGCTCAACGGATCTGCGGGTCATTGCAGGTCGACATCAGCAAAAATCGTGAATTATTGGGGTGGACCCCCCCCATCAACATGGATGAAGCCATGCGCCAAACCGCAGGTCACTATCTGGACGCGCAGACGAAATGACTTTTTTGTGGCTGCTACTAGCAGTATTCGTTGTTTCCTGGGGGCTGACGTTTGTTTTACGTCGTTATGCTTTGGCCAATAGCTTGATGGATACACCAAACGAGCGCAGCTCTCACTCTGTGCCTACTCCTCGGGGTGGAGGTGTAGCTATTGTTGTCTCCTTTCTGTTGGCGCTTCTGATCCTTCGGGGGCTTGATTTGATGAGCCTGGCGACGCTCGTCGGTTTACTGGGGGGCGGCTTGTTGGTCGCGCTTATCGGTTTTGCCGATGATCACGGGCATATCGCCGCAAGGTGGCGCCTATTAGGCCATTTTGCAGCCTCGATATGGGCGTTATATTGGCTGGGAGGCTCTCCTGGCGTCACGCTCTTTGGAGTCACCCTTGATCCAGGGTGGATTGGGAATATTTTGTTTGTGCTGTATTTGGTCTGGATGCTGAATCTTTACAACTTCATGGATGGCATTGACGGCCTGGCCAGTGCTGAAGCGATCAGCGTCTGCCTCGGAATGTTGCTGGTCTATTGGTTTAGCGCAAACCTCGAACTGGCCTGGGGGCCTCTGGCTCTGGTAGCTGCGGTCGCGGGCTTTCTCTGTTGGAACTATCCGCCGGCGAAAATTTTCATGGGAGACGCAGGCAGCGGTTTTTTGGGGATTGTATTAGCAGGGATGTCGATTGAGGCAGCCTCCAAGTCGCCCGAGCTGCTCTGGAGCTGGTTGATCATGCTTGGCG
>NZ_JBFTMK010000575.1:0-3177 GCF_056396965.1 Pseudomonas sp. 05N434 | reverse complement strand
GTGCGGAGTCATTACCAGGCCATGTTCGGTACCGCAATCGATCTCGGTCACAACCAGATCCTGCGCCACGTCTACCAGACGACGAGTCAGGTAACCGGAGTTCGCAGTTTTCAACGCGGTATCCGCCAGACCTTTACGAGCACCGTGAGTAGAGATGAAGTACTGAAGTACGCTCAAACCTTCACGGAAGTTCGCAGTAATCGGCGTTTCGATGATGGAACCGTCCGGCTTGGCCATCAGGCCACGCATACCGGCGAGCTGACGGATCTGCGCAGCAGAACCCCGTGCGCCCGAGTCGGCCATCATGTACATCGAGTTGAAGGATTCCTGGTCAACTTCGACGCCATGGCGGTCAATGACTTTCTCTTTCGAGAGGTTGGCCATCATCGCCTTGGATACTTCGTCGTTCGCCTTGGACCAAAGGTCGATCACTTTGTTGTACTTCTCGCCCTGGGTTACCAGGCCGGAGGCGTACTGACTTTCGATCTCTTTCACTTCGTCGGTGGCGGCACCGATGATGCGGGCTTTTTCATCCGGGATAACGAAGTCGTTAACACCGATGGAAACGCCGGAGATGGTCGAATAGGCAAAACCGGTGTACATCAACTGGTCAGCGAAGATCACGGTCTCTTTCAAACCAACCACGCGGTAGCACTGGTTGATCAGCTTGGAGATCGCTTTCTTTTTCATCGGCAGGTTGACGACGTCGAAGGACAGACCTTTTGGCACAACCTGGAACAACAGCGCACGGCCGACGGTAGTGTCGACGATACGAGTGTTGGTCACGCTGCCGCCATCACGATCGTTCACGGTTTCGTTGATCCGCACCTTGACCTTGGCGTGCAGCGCGGCTTCGCCGGCACGGAACACACGGTCAACTTCCTGCAGATCCGCGAACACACGACCTTCGCCTTTGGCGTTGATCGCTTCACGAGTCATGTAGTACAGACCCAATACAACGTCCTGCGAAGGAACGATGATTGGCTCACCGTTGGCTGGCGACAGAATGTTGTTGGTCGACATCATCAACGCACGCGCTTCCAGCTGGGCTTCCAGCGTCAGCGGTACGTGCACGGCCATTTGGTCGCCGTCGAAGTCGGCGTTGTACGCAGCACAGACCAGAGGGTGCAGCTGGATAGCCTTACCTTCGATCAGTACAGGTTCAAACGCCTGGATACCCAGACGGTGAAGGGTCGGTGCACGGTTGAGGAGAACCGGGTGTTCGCGAATCACTTCAGCGAGAACGTCCCAAACCTCTGGCAGCTCACGCTCAACCATCTTCTTGGCCGCTTTGATGGTGGTAGCAAGACCACGCATTTCCAGCTTGCCGAAAATGAACGGCTTGAACAGCTCGAGAGCCATCTTCTTCGGCAGACCGCACTGGTGCAGACGCAGGGTCGGACCTACGGTAATTACCGAACGACCGGAGTAGTCAACACGCTTACCGAGCAAGTTCTGACGGAAACGACCTTGCTTACCCTTGATCATGTCAGCCAGGGATTTCAGAGGACGCTTGTTGGAACCGGTGATAGCGCGGCCACGACGACCGTTGTCGAGCAGTGCGTCGACGGCTTCCTGCAACATACGCTTTTCGTTGCGCACGATGATGTCCGGAGCGGACAGATCAAGCAGGCGCTTCAAACGGTTGTTACGGTTGATCACTCGACGATACAGATCGTTGAGGTCGGAAGTCGCGAAACGACCGCCATCCAATGGGACCAGTGGACGCAGATCTGGCGGCAGAACCGGCAGAACGGTCAGCACCATCCACTCTGGCAGGTTGCCGGAACCCTGGAAGGCTTCCATCAACTTCAGACGCTTGGACAGCTTTTTGATTTTGGTTTCGGAGTTGGTTTGCGGAATCTCTTCACGCAGACGGCCAATCTCGTGTTCCAGGTCGAYAGCGTGCAGCAGTTCACGGACAGCTTCGGCACCCATGCGGGCATCGAAATCGTCGCCGAACTCTTCCAGCGCTTCGAAGTACTGCTCGTCGTTGAGCAGCTGACCCTTTTCAAGGGTGGTCATGCCTGGATCGATAACGACGTAGCTCTCGAAGTAGAGAACGCGCTCGATATCACGCAGGGTCATGTCCATCAGCAAGCCGATACGGGACGGCAGCGATTTCAGGAACCAGRTGTGGGCTACTGGCGAGGCCAGCTCGATGTGCGCCATGCGCTCACGACGAACTTTTGCCAGCGCGACTTCAACGCCGCACTTCTCGCAGATCACACCACGGTGCTTCAAGCGCTTGTACTTACCGCACAGGCACTCGTAATCCTTTACCGGGCCAAAGATCTTGGCGCAGAACAGGCCGTCACGCTCAGGTTTGAACGTACGGTAGTTGATGGTTTCCGGCTTTTTAACTTCACCGAACGACCACGAACGGATCATCTCAGGCGATGCCAATCCAATACGGATGGCGTCGAACTCTTCGACTTGACCCTGGTTTTTCAGCAAATTCAGTAGGTCTTTCAAGGCCTTTCCTCCTGGCGGAGCAGAGAGCGGGCAATCCTGCCCCGCTCTCGATTCGCGTCACGTGTTATTCGGTTTCCAGATCGATATCGATGCCGAGGGAACGAATTTCCTTGATCAACACGTTGAAGGACTCGGGCATGCCCGGCTCCATACGGTGATCGCCGTCCACGATGTTTTTGTACATCTTGGTCCGGCCGTTCACATCGTCCGACTTCACTGTGAGCATTTCTTGCAGAGTGTAAGCAGCACCGTATGCTTCCAGTGCCCAGACCTCCATCTCCCCGAAACGCTGACCACCGAACTGCGCCTTACCACCCAGCGGCTGCTGGGTAACCAGGCTGTACGAACCGGTAGAACGAGCGTGCATCTTGTCGTCTACCAAGTGGTTCAGCTTCAGCATGTACATGTAGCCAACAGTAACCGGGCGCTCGAACTTGTTGCCGGTACGGCCGTCGGTCAGCTGCATCTGGCCGCTTTCTGGCAGGTCTGCCAGTTTCAGCATGGCCTTGATTTCGCTTTCCTTGGCGCCGTCGAACACTGGAGTGGCCATTGGAACGCCGCCACGCAGGTTCTTCGCCAGATCCAGAATTTCCTGGTCGGAGAAGCTATCCAGATCTTCGTTACGACCGCCGATCTGGTTGTAGATCTCGTCCAGGAAGGTGCGAAGTTCAGCAACCTTACGCTGCTCTTCGACCATCCGGT
>NZ_JBFTMK010000574.1:0-5246 GCF_056396965.1 Pseudomonas sp. 05N434 | reverse complement strand
GTACTTCCTGTCGCCAGAGCAGGCGCAAGCCATTCTGGAACTGCGTCTGCACCGCCTGACCGGTCTGGAGCACGAGAAGCTGCTGGCCGAGTATCAAGAGATCCTCAACCAGATCGGCGAGCTGATCCGCATCCTCAACAGCGCCACGCGCCTGATGGAAGTGATCCGCGAAGAGCTGGAAGTGATCCGCGCCGAGTACGGCGATGTGCGTCGCACCGAGATTCTCGATGCCCGTCTCGACCTGACCCTGGGCGACATGATCCCGGAAGAAGAGCGCGTCGTGACCATTTCCCACGGTGGCTACGCCAAGACCCAGCCTTTGGCTGCGTACCAGGCTCAGCGTCGTGGCGGTAAAGGTAAATCGGCTACCGGCGTGAAGGATGAGGACTACATCGCTCACCTGCTGGTCGCCAACAGCCACACCACGCTGCTGCTGTTCTCCAGCAAAGGTAAAGTGTACTGGCTGAAAACCTACGAAATCCCGGAAGCCTCCCGCGCGGCCCGTGGTCGCCCGCTGGTCAACCTGCTGCCGCTGGACAGTGATGAATACATCACCACCATGCTGCCGGTCGAGGAATACACCGAAGGTCACTTCATCTTCATGGCCACTGCCAAAGGCACCGTGAAGAAGACCCCGCTGGAATCCTTCAGTCGTCAACGCAGCGTCGGTCTGATCGCGCTGGAGCTGGATGAAGGCGACGTACTGATCTCTGCGGCCATTACCGATGGCGATCGCGAAGTCATGCTGTTCTCCGACGGCGGCAAGGTGACTCGCTTCAAGGAAACCGACGTTCGCGCCATGGGCCGTACCGCTCGCGGTGTCCGCGGGATGCGTCTGCCGGAAGGCCAGAAGCTGATTTCCATGCTGATCCCGGAAGAAGGCAGCCAGATCCTCACCGCTTCGGCGCGTGGTTTCGGCAAGCGCACCGCGATCACCGAGTTCCCTGAGTACAAGCGTGGCGGTCAGGGCGTTATCGCCATGGTCAGCAACGAGCGTAACGGTCGTCTGGTCGGCGCGGTCCAGGTGCTCGACGGCGAGGAAATCATGCTGATTTCCGACCAGGGTACGTTGGTTCGTACCCGCGTCGACGAAGTGTCCAGCCTGGGCCGTAACACCCAGGGCGTGACCCTGATCAAGCTGGCCAACGATGAAACGCTGGTGGGCCTGGAGCGGGTTCAGGAGCCGTCGGAAGTCGAAGGCGAAGAGCTGGAAGGCGAAGGGCTTGCAGGTGAAGAGGGTGCAGTGTTCGAGGGTGAGGTCGTGATCGACGATGTTGCCGACGACCAGCAACTCGACGCCGCCGCCGACGAAGAGCCGCAGGAGTAAGCGGGCAAGCAGGGGGCGGATGAAGATTCGCCCCCTTGTTGTTTGTCCTCAGGGAACTGTGGAATTGTTTTTTATGTAGGAGTTGTCGAGCGAAGCGATGCTGCGATCTCTTGATCTGGCTCTTGCTTTCGCTCAGCACTAAAAGATCGCAGCCTCGCTCTGCTCGACAGCTCCTACAGATTTATTGCGTGATACCACCAAATCAGAGCGAGATTGGATGTGAGCAAGAGAGCCTATAACTTCTGTGCCGGTCCTGCGGCGCTTCCCGAAGCTGTCCTGAAGCGCGCCCAGGCTGAACTCCTTGATTGGCACGGCAAGGGCCTGTCGGTCATGGAAATGAGCCATCGCAGCGATGAGTTCGTGTCCATTGCCACCAAGGCCGAGCAGGATCTGCGTGATCTGCTGAATATCCCCTCGAACTATAAAGTGCTGTTTCTGCAAGGTGGCGCGAGCCAGCAATTTGCTCAGATTCCGCTGAACCTGTTGCCGGAAAGCGGCACCGCCGACTATATCGACACCGGTATCTGGTCTCAGAAGGCGATCGAGGAGGCCTCGCGCTATGGCCACGTCAATGTTGCCGCGACCGCCAAGCCTTACGACTATTTCGCTGTGCCTGGTCAGAACGAATGGAACCTGTCGAAAGATGCGGCCTACGTTCACTACGCGCCGAACGAAACCATCGGCGGCCTGGAATTCCAGTGGATCCCGGAAACCGGTGATGTGCCGGCCGACAACGGCTCGATGTACAACACACCGCCAACACTGGCCTGGTACTTGTCCGGCCTGGTGTTCGAGTGGCTGAAAGAGCAGGGCGGCGTCGAAGCCATCGGCAAGCTCAATGAAGTGAAGCAGCGCACGCTGTACGACTTCATCGACGCCAGCGGCTTGTACAGCAACCCGATCAACAAGTCGGACCGCTCGTGGATGAACGTGCCGTTCCGTCTGGCCGACGATCGTCTCGACAAGCCGTTCCTGGCCGGTGCCGACGAACGTGGCCTGTTGAACCTCAAAGGTCACCGTTCCGTGGGCGGCATGCGTGCCTCCATCTATAACGCCGTCGATATCGTTGCAGTCAACGCACTGGTTTCGTACATGGCAGAGTTCGAGAAGGAACACGGCTAATGTCTGAGCAAGAACTCAAGGCACTGCGCCTGCGCATTGATGCTCTGGACGAAAAGGTCCTGGAGCTGATCAGTGAGCGCGCACGCTGCGCCCAGGAAGTTGCGCGAGTAAAGATGGCCTCGCTGGCCGAAGGCGAAGTGCCGGTGTTCTATCGTCCTGAGCGTGAAGCTCAGGTGCTCAAGCGCGTGATGGAGCGTAACCAGGGGCCGCTGGGCAACGAAGAGATGGCGCGGCTGTTCCGCGAAATCATGTCCTCGTGCCTGGCCCTCGAGCAGCCGCTGAAAGTGGCTTACCTCGGCCCTGAAGGTACCTTCACTCAGGCTGCGGCCATGAAGCACTTCGGTCACGCGGTGATCAGCAAGCCAATGGCGGCGATCGACGAAGTGTTCCGTGAAGTGGCGGCCGGTGCGGTGAACTTTGGCGTGGTCCCGGTGGAAAACTCCACCGAAGGCGCGGTCAACCACACTCTCGACAGCTTCCTCGAACACGACATGGTGATCTGTGGCGAAGTCGAGCTGCGTATTCACCATCACCTGTTGGTTGGCGAAAACACCAAGACCGACAGCATCAGCCGCATCTATTCCCACGCCCAGTCCCTGGCCCAGTGCCGCAAGTGGCTGGACGCCCATTACCCGAATGTCGAGCGCGTGGCGGTGTCCAGCAACGCCGAAGCGGCCAAACGGGTCAAGGGTGAGTGGAACTCGGCAGCGATTGCCGGCGACATGGCTGCCGGCCTCTACGGGTTGACCCGTCTGGCTGAGAAAATCGAGGATCGCCCGGACAACTCCACGCGATTCCTGATGATCGGCAGCCAGGAAGTGCCGCCGACCGGTGATGACAAGACCTCGATCATCGTTTCCATGAGCAACAAGCCCGGCGCTCTCCACGAGTTGCTGGTGCCGTTCCACGACAATGGCATCGATCTGACACGGATCGAGACCCGTCCGTCGCGCAGCGGTAAATGGACCTACGTATTCTTCATCGACTTCGTCGGCCATCACCGCGACCCGCTGGTCAAAGGTGTGCTGGAAAAGATCAGTCAGGAAGCGGTGGCACTCAAGGTGCTGGGTTCCTACCCGAAAGCAGTTCTCTAAGGGCGGTAGCAAATGAGTGGCAACTTCCTCGCTCTGGCACAGCCGGGCGTGCAACAACTTTCGCCTTACGTTCCGGGCAAGCCTGTGGACGAACTGGCCCGTGAGCTGAACCTCGATCCGGCCAGCATCGTCAAGCTGGCGAGCAACGAAAACCCGTTGGGCGCCAGTCCCAAGGCGCTGGCGGCGATTCGCGAAGCGCTGGCCGAGCTGACCCGCTATCCGGACGGCAATGGTTTTGCGCTCAAAACCCTGTTGGCCGATCAGTGTCGCGTCGAGCTGAACCAAGTGACGCTGGGCAACGGCTCCAACGATATTCTGGAGCTGGTGGCGCGTGCCTATCTGGCGCCGGGCCTGAACGCGGTGTTCAGCGAGCATGCGTTTGCGGTCTATCCGATCGCGACCCAGGCCGTTGGTGCCCAGGCAAAAGTGATCCCGGCCAAAGACTGGGGTCATGATCTGCCGGCGATGCTGGCCGCGATCGATGCCGATACCCGCGTGGTGTTCATCGCCAACCCGAACAACCCGACCGGGACCTGGTTCGATGCCGAGGCGCTGGATGAATTCCTGCAGGACGTTCCGGCCCATGTGCTGGTGGTGCTGGACGAGGCCTACATCGAGTACGCCGAAGGCAGCGACTTGCCGGATGGCCTGGACTATCTGGCGGCCTATCCGAACCTGCTGGTCTCGCGCACCTTCTCCAAGGCCTATGGTCTGGCGTCGCTGCGGGTCGGCTACGGTTTGTCCTCGGCCATCGTCGCTGATGTGCTCAATCGCGTGCGTCAGCCGTTCAACGTCAACAGCCTCGCGCTGGCCGCCGCTTGTGCCGCGCTGCAAGACGTCGAGTACCTGGCTGAAAGCCGTCGCCTGAACCAATCCGGCATGCAGCAGCTTGAGGCGGGTTTCCGTGAGTTGGGGCTGAGCTGGATTCCATCCAGAGGCAACTTCATCTGTGTCGATCTGGGGCGCGTTGCTGCCCCGGTTTTCCAGGGGTTGTTGCGCGAAGGCGTGATCGTGCGTCCGGTGGCCAACTACGGCATGCCGAATCACCTGCGCATCACCATCGGTTTGCCAGCGGAAAACAGCCGCTTCCTCGAGGCGCTGACCAAGGTTATGGCTCGTGGTTGATGTCACTGCACTGCAATCTGCTGAACCTATGATCGGTCGCCTGGTGGTGGTCGGTCTGGGGTTGATCGGCGGTTCGTTTGCCAAAGGCCTGCGTGAAAGCGGTCTGTGCCGCGAAGTGGTCGGGGTCGATCTCGACCCGCAGTCGCGCAAGCTGGCGGTCGAGTTGGGTGTGGTGGATCGCTGCGAAGAAGACCTGGTGGCGGCTTGTCAGGGCGCGGACGTGATTCAGTTGGCGGTGCCGATCCTGGCCATGGAGAAACTGCTCGCGCTGTTGGCGGGCATGGATCTGGGACAGGCGATCCTGACTGACGTCGGCAGTGCCAAGGGCAATGTGGTGCGCGCGGCGACCGAAGCGTTTGGCGRCATGCCGGCGCGTTTCGTGCCAGGGCATCCGATTGCCGGTTCCGAGCAGAGCGGGGTGGAAGCCTCCAATGCTGACCTGTTCCGTCGCCATAAAGTGATTCTGACGCCGCTGGATCAGACCGATCCGGCCGCGCTGGCGGTGGTCGACCGGTTGTGGCGCGAATTGGGCGCCGACGTCGAGCACATGCAAGTCGAGCGTCATGACGAAGTGTTGG
>NZ_JBFTMK010000573.1:0-3211 GCF_056396965.1 Pseudomonas sp. 05N434 | reverse complement strand
CCATAGCCCTCCTTGCCATAAAAGTCCGTGAGCGGCGTGAGAACCCAAATCTGGACGCCCAACCAAATCGCGTGCATCGTGGCTGAGGCGATAGTTAACCGCGAAACCAGGCATACGTACTTTCACTTCCGCCGTTTCAGTGCTTGCACCCCCCATTTTGGTAACTGTCAATGTTCGCCATTCCGCCGGGATGCGGAACATTGCGGCTTCGCGGCGATTGGTCTCATGGACCCGGATTGGTCTGGTTGCAGTGAATGTAATGGGTGTCCTGAAACTGGACAGTCCTCGTCGCTCACAGRCCGGTTCGTTACCCTGGCAGAACCCGGTGAACTTCGTTGTATTGATAAATTTATTGACCAGCGGGTTGGATGGATCCGGACTGAATTTCGCTTCTATCTCCATGACAGCCGCTTCGCTCACTGCCCCCAGCAATCCAGACAACATCAAAACGTTGGCCGTCCGTTTGAGTAGGCGTATCACGCTGATTCTATCCTCCACGCCCACTAACCCCGTCTTTCAGATAGATAAGTCGCATCCGCCAACGTATCCGGCGTGCAACGCAAATCGCCGATCATCAGCACGTTGTTTTCGGTACGTCCACTGTTCGGGTCCAGACGGAACTGGCACAGCAACTGGCTGCCGTGGCGCACTTCCAGGGTTGGCGAACCGGCATTCATTTCCATGGAGAAGAAACCGTCCACTTCGCTCACCCCACGGCTGGCGTGGTTGATGATGTGATGGCCTTTGAGTGGGTTGCCCTGCGGGTCGATCAGGCGCCCGAGGACGGTCAGGGTTTTCATCACTTTCACCTGGCGATATTCCACACCGCCCTTGTTCAGGTGATAGCTGGAACGGGCCGGTTGGATGGTGGCGGCGGGAACGTGGTTGCCCTCGAAATCGAAACTGACCGAGCTGCTTTTGTACGCGGTGATCGGCACGAAATTGCGCCCGGGCTTGAGCACCGCGCTGCCACCGCTCAAGTCATCGGCGCGCAAGGCGATGTCCTCGATGTCCGACTCCACGTCGATGATCATGCCGGCACCGTTGCGGTGATATTGGCTGGTCATGACCATTTTTTGCCCGCCGACGGCCACGGTGCTGTCGAGGTTCAAGCCTCCGGTTAGGTCGTTGTTGAAGGACGAGCGCTGGATGAAGCCGTCGCCGTTGACAAGGTCAGAACTCATGGTCGCCATGGCATTCAACCCGATGCCGTAGGTGTCGGTGATGGCCGTGGCGGAGACGCTTTGCAGCAGATGGTCCTGAAGGGTTTTGCGGTAGGTGATCGAAGCGTTGTTATCGCGCCCGCCATCACGGTCGGTGCGAGTGCCTATGCTGCCGGAAAGCTGTTCACCGGGGCCACCCAACGCGATGTTGACACTCAAATCGATACCCCGATTGCGGTCGTCTCCCGAACTCACGCTGCCTGGTCGATCAAACAGCGACAGGCGCCAATTGGCGTCACTGCCAAACAGTTGGGTGCGCTGGGTCCAGCCCAGATCCACGCCCGTCCCGTTGGTGTTGCCTTCGCTGTGGGACACCCGGGCATTGACCGAGCTTTTGCTGTTGAGTCGATGGTTTATCGACAGGGAAGAGTTGCTGGTCTGGCCAATAAATACATTGCGCTGACGCACCCGCGTGCCATCGGGCAGCGTGTCGTACAGCCGGGTGGTATCGAGCCAGCTACGGTTATGGCTGGCGACGATGCTGCCGCTGCCATAGGAATAAAGCCCTTGCACGTCGAAGCCGGTACCGTAGTCCTCGGTTTTGTAGACGTTGGCATAGACGCTGGCGTTGTTGACGATTGCCCAATCGACCGACGTGCCGTACTGCAGAGCGTCGCGCACCTGTCGACCCGACAGGCCCAGGATGACTCGCGGGTGCAGCAGGAAGTTGAACGCGGCCCCCGCCGTCATGTCGCCGTCGGCCTGCTCTTCCCAGTTACTGAGCAATTTCGATTCGCGGCCGGCGAACAGGTTATAGCGCCAGCGCTCGTCATGGTTACGCCAGTTGTTGGGTTTGTAGACCAGCTCCAGGGTGCTGGAGGTGATTTGGCCGTCTTCGATCAGACGCACTTCCACTTCATAAATACCGCCGGGCAGCGGACGCGTATCGAGGGTCTGCAACCCGGCAGGCACCGCCTGGGTGTTGATCAGCAAACCGTCGCGGTAGATCTCCACCGAACCCTGTCGATTGGCGGTGACGTAGATCGGATAGACCGCCGGTTTCGGGTTGTTGATGGCCAGGCTGTCGGAGCTGCCGTACATGACGCCCAATGCRGTGTCGGGGCTCGCGCCGAAGGCACGTGGCTGACGGGTCAGGCCTTCGGACGTGGGTGTGAAATAGCCCAGGCGCAGAAAATTGCCCTCCAGCTCGCGCTGGGTAAAGAGCTCATGCACCGCGTGATACAGCTTGTTATCCAGACCGCCCAGTCGAGACAGTTGCATATTGACGGCCTGGGTCCAGTTACCCAGGCTGCTGCTGGCTTCCAGGCCGTAGCGCCCGCCCAGGTCCTGGTTCTGCCCGCCGTTGAGGTTCAGCTGGTTACGCACGATCAACCCGGTGCTGCCATTTTCGGGCAGGTTGTAATAACGCTGTACCTGATCGTCGCGCTCAGCGTTTTGGGTGAGGATCGACACCAGTGAGTTTTCAAGGCTGTAGTGCACGGCCAGCAGTTGCTCGGGGCAATTGGCCTGGCAGCCACCGAGCGCCACTCCTTGTTTCAGATAGTTGGCCCAGATGTCGCGTTCACTGGGCTTGATCATGCTGTCGCTGACATCGGCGAAGTCAACGAGGGTGATGCGATCGTCGCGGGTCAACACGACCATCGCCTCACCGAGAAACTGTTGGTCAAGTTCCACGCGCACCGCCAGTGGCACATCAAAGAAATGCTCTTCGAATTCGGTCGGCAATCCCTTGGCCTGCGCCAACAGACTTCGAGGTGTATGGCCGTTTTCCGTGGGCGCGGCCAGGGCAGTTGCACAAAAACATAGGGCAAGCGCCGTCGCGATGGGCGTCATCGGGAACATGAACGAAATACTCTGAAGATAAATTCGTTGAAACCCGATCGACAGGCAAAACTTGCCCGCCGATCGGTAAGTGTTATGAATTAAGGATGAACCTTAGTTAATAACGGTATTACGGAATGCGAGGAATGGCATCGAAGATCACCACTGGATTGGCGGTGTACAGGCCATTCTGGGTGTCGGTTGGT
>NZ_JBFTMK010000572.1:0-3228 GCF_056396965.1 Pseudomonas sp. 05N434 | reverse complement strand
CTACCAGGGGAGGGGAGTTATTTTGTTTCCGGATATGCGTTGAACGAAATTTTCACAATCTCTCCAAGACAATTCGCCTCAACGAATCAACCCCGCAACTTTGCGCCCACGCCGCTTGTCCCTGACCGCTATGAGCGGCAGTTTGGCTGTCGGGCAGTAATCAATGGCAATGCCGCGGTTGATCGTGCAACATTTGCGCACCGCGCACGCCCCGGGGCCGAGGATGGCCAACAGAGGGCAAGGCGCCACTGTATTTTTGTAACTTCAACTTCCAATGGGTCCTAAAACGACATGGCAAACCCGGACGCCCTGAATCAGCAGCGAGCTACTAGTCGCCTGCTGCAACCGACCGTCAAATCGCATCTGGCCTACACGCTGTTGTGCGCCCTGATCATGATGGTCATGTTCAGCCTGCTGCGCGTCGCGCTGCTGGTCTACAACCGCTCGATGATCCTCGACACACCGGCTTCGACCTTCCTGGAAGCGTTCGCCAATGGCTTGCGTTTCGACCTGCGCCTGGTGGTTTACCTCAGCGTTCCGCTGCTGCTGGCCCTGTTCAGCGCCCGGGCCATGGCGGCCCGCGGGTTCTTCCGGCTCTGGTTGACTGTAGCCTCGAGTATCGCGCTGTTCCTCGGCCTGATGGAGATGGACTTTTACCGCGAGTTCCACCAGCGCCTCAACGGCCTGGTCTTCCAGTATGTGAAAGAAGACCCGAAAACCGTGATGAGCATGCTCTGGTACGGTTTTCCGGTAGTTCGCTACCTGTTGGCCTGGGGTGTGGGCACGTTGATTCTGACCCTCGCGTTCAAGGGCGCCGACCGCGCCACACGTCCTCGCGGGCCGTTCAGCGGTGGCAGCATCGGCACGCGCCAGGTCGCTCCGTGGTATGCGCGCGGCGTGGTGTTCGTGGTCTGCCTGATGGTCTGTGTGGTCGCGGCGCGTGGCACCCTGCGCCAGGGCCCGCCGCTGCGTTGGGGTGACGTCTACACCACCGACTCGAATTTCGCCAACCAGTTGGGCCTCAACGGCACGCTGTCGCTGATCGCCGCGGCCAAGAGCCGGATGTCCGAAGAGCGCGACAACATCTGGAAAGCCACACTGGAACAACCTCTGGCCCAGCAGACCGTGCGCGATATGCTGCTGACTCCGAGCGACAAACTGGTGAACCCGGAGACCGCCGCGGTGCGTCGCAACTACACCCCCGACGCCAACAAGACACTGCCGATCAAGAACGTCGTGGTGATCCTGATGGAAAGCTTCGCCGGTCACTCGGTGGGCGCTCTGGGACGTCCGGGCGAGATCACGCCTTCCTTCGACAAACTGTCGAAAGAAGGTCTGTTGTTCGACCGTTTCTTCTCCAACGGCACCCATACCCACCAAGGTATGTTCGCCACCATGGCCTGCTTCCCGAACCTGCCAGGTTTCGAATACCTGATGCAGACCCCGGAAGGCAGCCACAAACTGTCCGGCCTGCCACAGTTGCTCAGCACTCGTGGCTACGACGATGTGTATGTTTATAACGGCGACTTCGCCTGGGACAACCAGTCGGGCTTCTTCAGCAACCAGGGCATGACCAACTTCATCGGGCGCAATGACTTCGTCAACCCGGTGTTCTCCGACCCGACCTGGGGCGTGTCTGACCAGGACATGTTCAACCGTGGCCTGGAAGAGTTGAAAGCCCGCGACGGCAAGGACAAGAAACCGTTCTATGCCTTGCTGCAAACCCTGTCCAACCACACGCCATACGCCTTGCCGACACCATTGCCGGTGGAGCGCGTGACCGATCGTGGCAGCCTCAACGAACACTTGACCGCCATGCGCTACTCCGACTGGGCATTGGGTCAGTTCTTTGAAAAGGCTCGCAAAGAGCCGTACTTCAAGGAAACCCTGTTCGTGATCGTCGGCGACCACGGTTTTGGCAATGAACAACAGATCACCGAAATGGACCTGGGCCGCTTCAACGTGCCGATGCTGATGATCGGGCCGGGCATACAGGAAAAATTCGGTCAGGTCGACCACACTGTGGGCACCCAGATCGACATCGTGCCGACCATCATGGGCCGCGTGGGTGGCGATGTGGTCCATCAATGCTGGGGGCGTGACTTGCTGAACCTGCCGGAAGGTGACAAGGGTTTCGGCATGATCAAGCCGTCGGGCAGCGATCAGACGGTCGCCTTGCTCACCGCGGACCGCGTGCTGGTACTGCCTAAAGAGATGCCGCCAAGGTTGTATCAATACGAACTGGGCGCTAACCCGAAAGGTGAAGTGATCCCGGCATCGGCTGACGAAGCGGCGCTCAAGCAGAAGCTCGAGTCGTTCATCCAGACGGCTACCAAGAGCCTGTTGGACAACACCGCCGGTGTGGTTGACGGCAAACCGGACTAAGTTTTTCCGGAATACAAAAGAGGCCCTTCGCAGGGCCTCTTTTTTTTGCCGGTAGAATCTCTATATCTTGCCAAGCAGCAATAGGATTAACAGCACCACCAACACCACGCCGATGATACCGGACGGGCCATAACCCCAACTTCTGGAGTGCGGGAAGACCGGCAGGCCGCCTATCAGCAACAGGATAAGAATAACGATAAGAATTGTGCCCATGTCTATTTCCTTGTTGGAAGCGTTGTGGGTTTGACCTGGCGTTTTAGCCATCAGCTGGACTTGTATTAATCCTAGCTGCTTAAAAAATCCGACTCATGGCTATGAAGAAAAATTCCAAGTTTTTTTAATGTTTTTGGAAAGTATGTTTATTTCTTTTGCTCTGTTTCGAAGTTGAAACAACCGCACCGCGCCGTGGTTCATCGCTGGCCATTCAGCACTCTGATGGAGCGTGGGTCGCGCATTATCCTTCGCTACACTCGGTGCATCTTCCCCGGAACAACAAGGCTGTTTGCTATGCAAAATCGCATGATGATCACTGGCGCGGGCTCAGGCCTGGGTCGCGAAATCGCGCTGCGCTGGGCGCGTGAAGGCTGGCAGCTGGCCTTGTCGGATGTCAGTGAGCCCGGTCTGCAGGAAACCCTCAAGTTGGTGCGCGAAGCCGGCGGTGACGGCTTCATTCAGCGCTGCGATGTGCGCGACTACAGTCAGTTGACCGCCTTCGCCCAAGCCTGCGAAGAGAAACTCGGCGGTATCGATGTCATCGTCAACAATGCCGGCGTGGCCTCGGGCGGGTTCTTCAGTGAACTGTCGCTGGAGGACTGGGATTGGCAAATCGCGATCAACCTGATG
>NZ_JBFTMK010000571.1:0-3228 GCF_056396965.1 Pseudomonas sp. 05N434 | reverse complement strand
TTGTCATCCTGAATATCGAGGACAGCAATTTCACCACGCAGGCGCTGAGGCACCAGTTCCAGGCTGAGGTTTTCACCCTGCACATGGAAGACGTTGGTGGTGTAGAACGCGTCCAGCACTTCTTCAGTGGTATAGCCCAGCGCGCGCAGCAGTACCGATGCAGGCAGCTTGCGGCGACGGTCGATACGCACAAATACGCAATCTTTCGGGTCGAACTCGAAGTCCAGCCACGAACCGCGGTAAGGAATGATGCGCGCGGAGTACAGCAGTTTGCCGGAGCTGTGCGTCTTGCCACGGTCGTGGTCGAAGAACACGCCCGGGGAACGGTGCAGCTGGGAAACGATTACACGCTCGGTACCGTTGATTACGAAGGTACCGTTCTCAGTCATCAGGGGGATTTCACCCATGTAGACTTCTTGCTCTTTGATGTCCTTGATCGCTTTGTTCGACGATTCTTTGTCGAAAATGATCAGGCGCACTTTTACCCGCAAAGGTACGGCATAAGTTACACCGCGCAATACGCATTCTTTGACATCAAATGCCGGTTCGCCCAGGCGATAACCGACGTACTCCAGCGCAGCATTGCCGGAGTAGCTGATGATCGGGAAAACGGATTTGAAGGCCGCATGCAGGCCCACGTCGCGGAACTGATCTTTAGTCGCTCCCGCTTGCAAGAATTCACGATACGAATCCAGCTGGATGGCCAGGAGGTACGGCACATCCATGACGTCCGGCAACTTGCTAAAGTCCTTGCGGATACGTTTTTTCTCAGTATATGAGTAAGCCATCAGCGTTCCCCAGCTTGGTCACCTGCTTGTTTGGCCCCTCCCGACGGGAGCAGCCAGAAAATCGTGCAAACCCCATGGTTTGCGCCACCACATCGGGTGGATACAGCTCGTTACCAGCACCGACCCAGTCGGCTGCCAATAACGGAAAAAGGCCGGTGGCAAGAGCCACCAGCCATCAGCCTTTCGCTTAACGCTCGGGCTGGAGGAGCAAAGTCGATGCTTATTTCAGCTCGACTTTAGCGCCTGCTTCTTCCAGAGCTGCTTTGGCTTTGTCAGCTGCGTCTTTGGCAACAGCTTCCAGAACCATGGCAGGAGCGCCGTCAACTACAGCCTTGGCTTCTTTCAGGCCCAGACCGGTCAGTTCACGTACAGCCTTGATCACGTTAACTTTCTTCTCGCCAGCTTCGGTCAGCATGACGTTGAATTCAGTTTGCTCTTCAACAACAGCGGCAGCAGCAGCTGGACCAGCAGCAGCAACAGCAGCGGTAACGCCGAAGGTTTCTTCCATTGCTTTGATCAGCTCAACAACTTCCAGAACGGTTTTCTGGCCGATTGCTTCGATGATTTGTTCGTTAGTCAGAGACATGACTTGAATCCTGTATTGGGGTGACAGCTTACGCAGCCATCAAATTAAACATATGATTTTGAAAGGTCTCGCTGTGCCTTAGGCAGCAGCAGCTTCTTTCTGGTCGCGAACGGCTGCCAGGGTACGAGCCAGCTTGCTGGTAGCGCCTTGGATCACGCTCATCAGTTTCGCAATAGCTTCGTCGCGGGTCGGCAGGGTAGCCAACACGTCGATCTGGTTAGCGGCAAGGAACTTGCCATCAAACGCAGCTGCCTTGATCTCGAACTTGTCCTGACCCTTGGCGAACTCTTTGAAAATCCGGGCAGCAGCGCCTGGATGTTCTTTGGAGAATGCAATCAGGGTAGGGCCGGTGAACACGTCGTTGAGGACACTGAATTCAGTGTCAGCAACAGCGCGCTTGAGCAGGGTGTTACGTACGACACGTACATAAACGCCAGCTTCACGAGCCTCTTTACGGAGTCCGGTCATCGCGCCTACTGTTACGCCACGGGCATCAGCCACGACAGCGGACAGAGCGACTTTGGCAGCCTCGTTGACTTCAGCGACGATGGCCTTCTTGTCTTCGAGTTTAATTGCCACGGGTTTAACTCCTGCTTGTTACCGTTTCATCCAGTCGAAACCGGATGTCGTTTTGGTGTCTGATTCGGTAAGGAACCGGGAGCACCATCTGCGTAGGCTTGAGGTTTAAGACTTGCGTCGCCTACGGTCTTGGATAGCCCCCGCCAGGCAGGGACCCCAATCTTTCAATTGGCGCAATTACTTGCGCCAACCTGCGTCTTACGCGTCGAGCGAACCCTGGTCGATGACCAGACCTGGGCCCATAGTAGTGCTCAGGGTAACGCGCTTGACGTAAATACCTTTCGAGGAAGCTGGCTTGATACGCTTCAGATCAGCGATCAGGGCTTCAACGTTTTCCTTCAGCTTGACGGCATCGAAGCCGACTTTGCCAACGGAAGTGTGGATGATGCCGTTTTTGTCGGTGCGATAACGAACCTGACCAGCCTTGGCGTTTTTAACCGCGGTAGCTACGTCAGGAGTTACTGTGCCGACTTTAGGGTTAGGCATCAGACCACGTGGACCGAGGATCTGACCCAACTGACCTACAACGCGCATTGCATCCGGGGATGCGATCACTACGTCATAGTTCAGGTCGCCGCCTTTCATTTCGGCAGCCAGGTCGTCCATACCTACACGGTCAGCGCCGGCAGCCAGAGCGGCCTCGGCAGCTGGACCCTGAGTGAACACAGCAACGCGAACGGTCTTGCCGGTACCGTGCGGCAGCACGGTAGCGCTACGAACGACCTGGTCGGATTTACGCGGGTCAACACCCAGGTTCACAGCTACGTCGAACGACTCGCTGAACTTGACAGTCGACAGCTCGGACAGCAGAGCAGCAGCGTCTACAAAGTTGTAGGCCTTGCCTGCTTCGATTTTGCCGGCGATAGCCTTTTGACGCTTGGTCAGCTTAGCCATTACACACCCTCCACGTTAAGGCCCATGCTACGAGCAGAACCGGCGATAGTACGCACGGCTGCTTCCATATCAGCTGCAGTCAGATCCGCGTTTTTGGTTTTCGCGATTTCTTCCAGCTGAGCACGAGTCACAGTGCCAACCTTAACGGTGTTCGGACGAGCGGAACCGCTAGTCAGACCAGCAGCCTTCTTCAGCAGAACCGAAGCAGGAGTGGATTTGGTTTCGAACGTGAAGCTACGGTCGCTGTAGACAGTGATGATCACTGGAGTCGGCAGACCTGGCTCAAGACCCTGAGTACGGGCGTTGAAAGCCTTGCAGAATTCCATGATGTTCACGCCGTGCTGACCCAGAGCAGGACCAACAGGTGGGCTTGGGTTAGCC
>NZ_JBFTMK010000570.1:0-3229 GCF_056396965.1 Pseudomonas sp. 05N434 | reverse complement strand
GCTCGGGACATCCTCAATGAGGTGGTGACCGAGGGCGATGCGGGGCAGAAGAGCGAAGCCAAGGAAATGCTCTCGCGTCTGGCGTGAATCGTCGGTAAGGCTTAAACAAAACGGCAGCCCATCCAGGCTGCCGTTTTTGTTTGGGGGGTGCGATGGGGTTGGTACATTCAACGCCGTGTCACAGTTACACTGGCATCCCGGTCCGGCGGCCTTATAATGCCTGCCTTTGCGTAGATCAGCAGGCTGTCACCCCTTGGCAAATATAGATAATCCGGCCGCCGAAATGGCGGCCGACGGCTTTTTCCGGATCGCGTTGGGCGTTGAATACAAAGGTTCGCGTTATCGCGGCTGGCAACGTCAGGCCTCCGGTGTGGACACGGTGCAGGAGCTTCTTGAAAAGGCCTTGTCCAAAGTCGCCGACTCACCCGTGTCGCTGCATTGCGCCGGGCGCACCGACGCCGGTGTGCATGCTTGCGGCCAAGTGGTGCATTTCGACACCCAGGTTGAGCGCTCGATGAAGGCCTGGGTCATGGGTGCCAACATCAACTTGCCGCACGACATCAGCGTCAGCTGGGCCAAGGTCATGCCGGCGCATTTCCATGCGCGGTTCAAAGCCATCGCCCGGCGCTATCGCTACGTGATCTACAACGATCAGATCCGCCCGGCGCACCTGAACGAAGAAATCACCTGGAACCACCGCCCGCTGGACGTTGAGCGCATGTCCGAGGCCGCCCAGTATCTGGTCGGCACCCACGACTTCAGTGCTTTCCGCGCCGGCCAGTGCCAGGCCAAGTCGCCGATCAAGGAGCTGCATCACCTGCGCGTTACCCGCCATGGCAAAATGATCGTGCTGGATATCCGTGCCAGTGCGTTCCTGCACCACATGGTGCGCAACATCGCAGGCGTTTTGATGACTATCGGTGCTGGCGAGCGTCCCGTGGAGTGGATGAAAGAGGTGCTGGAGAGTCGCATTCGCCGTTCCGGTGGGGTGACGGCTCATCCGTTTGGCCTGTATCTGGTGCAAGTCGAGTATCGCGACGAGTTCGAATTGCCCGAGCGTTACATCGGCCCACACTTCCTCACCGGCTTCTCGGAACTTGACGGCTGACGCCTTCGAACGCTTTTGATACCATCCGGGACTTTCCCGCAGTTGCCCTGAGGTTCTATCGACATGTCGGCCGTTCGCAGCAAAATTTGTGGGATTACCCGCATAGAGGATGCGTTGGCGGCGGTTGAGGCCRGGGCCGATGCCATCGGATTTGTGTTCTACGCCAAAAGCCCGCGGGCGGTGACGTTCCAGCAGGCGAGGGCGATCATCAAGGCCTTGCCGCCGTTCGTGACCACCGTGGGTTTGTTCGTCAACGCCAGCCGTTGCGAGTTGGGGGAAATCCTCGACGCCGTGCCACTGGACCTGTTGCAGTTCCATGGCGACGAAACCGCCGCTGATTGCGAAGGCTGGCACCGACCGTACATCAAGGCATTGCGGGTCAAGGCCGGTGATGACATCGCGGCAGCTTGTGACGCATACCCAAGTGCCAGCGGTATTTTGCTCGACGCCTATGTCGAAGGTGTTCCTGGTGGAACCGGTGAAGCCTTCGACTGGTCACTGATACCGCAAGGCTTGAGCAAGCCGATCATCCTGGCGGGTGGCTTGACGCCAGATAACGTCGCCGAGGCGATTGCCCGGGTTCGGCCTTACGCGGTGGACGTCAGCGGAGGGGTAGAGGCGAGCAAGGGCATCAAGGATCACGCAAAGATTCAGGCATTCATCAAAGCGGTACGCGGTAGCACGTCGTTGATGTGACGGCTGGCAGACTGCCGCCGTCCACTGCTCTGTACAAAAGAGGTGCACCTGCACAAAGCAGGCATGGCTGAGAATTTTTGGGTCGTACGCAGGTCAGCGTCTCGCTGACCCGGCAATCCATCGATCATCGCTACACATATGAATTTAGCTCAAGGGCATACGCGGGGCTGCGAACCAGAGCGTTCGGGCCGCCGGTACTGGAGAAAGAAAGCATGAGCAACTGGTTAGTAGACAAACTGATCCCTTCGATCATGCGTTCCGAGGTCAAGAAGAGCTCGGTGCCTGAAGGTCTGTGGCACAAATGCCCGTCTTGCGAGGCGGTGCTGTATCGTCCGGAGCTGGAAAAGACCCTGGACGTTTGCCCCAAGTGCAACCACCACATGCGTATCGGCGCACGCGCGCGCATCGACATCTTCCTCGACGCTGAAGGTCGTGCCGAACTGGGCGCGGACCTGGAGCCAGTTGACCGTCTGAAATTCCGTGACGGCAAGAAGTACAAGGATCGCCTGACCGCTGCACAAAAGCAGACCGGCGAAAAAGACGCACTGATCTCCATGAGCGGCACCTTGCTGGGCATGCCGGTCGTGGTGTCGGCTTTCGAATTCTCCTTCATGGGTGGCTCGATGGGTGCCATCGTCGGTGAGCGCTTTGTGCGCGCCGCCAACTATGCCCTGGAAAACCGTTGCCCGATGATCTGCTTCTCCGCTTCCGGCGGTGCGCGGATGCAGGAAGCGCTGATCTCCCTGATGCAAATGGCCAAGACCTCCGCGGTGCTGGCACGTCTGCGCGAAGAAGGCATTCCGTTCATCTCGGTGCTGACCGACCCGGTCTACGGCGGTGTTTCCGCCAGTCTGGCGATGCTCGGCGACGTGATCGTCGGTGAGCCGAAAGCCCTGATCGGTTTCGCCGGTCCGCGCGTGATCGAACAAACCGTTCGCGAAAAACTGCCGGAAGGCTTCCAGCGCAGCGAGTTCCTGCTGGAGCACGGCGCGATCGACATGATCATCCCTCGTCAGGAGCTGCGTCCGCGTCTGGGCAACCTGTTGGCGCAACTGACCGGCAAGCCGACGCCTAAATTCGTCGCTGCGCCAGTCGAGCCGATCGTGGTCCCACCGGTACCTGCGAACCTATGATCGAGCGCACCCTTGGCGAGTGGCTCGCCTACCTTGAACAGTTGCATCCTTCGGCCATCGACATGGGGTTGGAGCGTTCGCAGCAGGTAGCGTCCCGCATGGGGCTGGGCAAGCCGGCGCCTCGGGTGATCACGGTCACCGGCACCAACGGCAAAGGGTCTACCTGCGCATTCGTGGCTTCATTGCTGCGGTCGCAGGGCCTGAACGTGGGTGTCTACAATTCTCCGCACCTGCTGCGTTACAACGAGCGGGTGCAGGTCACCTGCTGCGTTACAACGAGCGGGTGCAGGTC
>NZ_JBFTMK010000569.1:0-3236 GCF_056396965.1 Pseudomonas sp. 05N434 | reverse complement strand
GCCCTACTCATCGCACTTGCGGAAAATAAACCGGTCATTGTCATGGAATCGCCCGCCGCATGACTGAGCGCGACAAGAGCGGGAAATGGAAGCCCGGGCAGTCAGGCAACCCGGGTGGACGCTCCGGACAAACACAGGAGCTTCGCGCTCGACTTGCCGAGGGTGCTGAAGCAGTTACCAAGAAGGTGCTCGCTGCTGCCAAGAAAGGCGATATGCAGGCCTGCCGATTGATCCTTGAGCGCCTTGTCCCGCCAATCAAACCGACCTCCGAGCCGGTGCAATTCGAACTCGACGACACGGACCTGCCGAGCGCGGCCAAATCAATCATGCGTGCTGTTGCCGGCGGACAACTCGCGCCCGACCAAGGCAAGTCGCTCATCGAAGGCTTGGGCGCCGTGGCCCGGGTGATAGAGGTCGCTGAGCTTCAAAAAGCCGTCGAAGAACTTCGCACGCAAATGGAGGGAATGCAGCAATGAGCATCAWGTCATTGAAAGCAGAACTGCAAAGGATTGCTCAGAAGATCGGCGCCGCAGATGAAACGGTGCTGCTGATCGTGCTTGCGGTAATCCGAGCAAACACCAGAGAGATCCAAGCGGAGGAAGACTTTCCGAAAACCGCTGGGCACCAAGTCGACTATCGAATTCAGGGGCAAAACGTATCGCTTTTCTTCCCCTTCGCAGAAATGGATAGCGACCAGGGTGAGCAAATGGCGAAGGCCATCATTCTCCACACCCGGCAAACAGAGCGGGCCGGCCGGACACCTCAAGTCGGCGTACTCAATATGCGCGCTGCGCCCGAGGAAGGGGCTTGGATCGTTACGTGGCCTCCTGAAGGGGTCACGGTTGAGCAGCACGCCGCAGAGCAATACCAGCGAATCGTGGAGGCGCGCGATGAGCATCCGTAACCAAATCGCCCGCCTTAAACAAACCGTCGGCGACTCCCAATTTAGCAACGACGTTCGGCAGATCGGTCAGCTGATGGACGAGTTGAGCGCCGAAGCCGCCAGCAGTGGCGCCGCTACTGGGAAAACGTCTCTCCTCGAAATTTTCAACGCCTCTACGCCCTCCGACTGCCCTACTCCAATCCCAAGCAACCCAAAGGTAACGCAATGAAAATCGGCAAACGCTCAGTTCTCAAGGTCGGCCTGGCCAACCTCCACTATTCCGAATACGAGCACTCCCGTATTGAGGCCCACACCTTCTCTATCCAACGTCCAGACGGGACCAAAGGTGTATGGCAAGCCGGCGGCTTGATGAAGTCCGCACGCCAGCTTCAAACACTGGCGCTGGAGACCTTCAAAGACTTCGGCGAAGAGATCGTCTCGATACGGGAAAACAAGGACTTCAACTCGTCCGCGATCGAGCGCTTGAGCAAAGAAAAGATTGCGGGTGTTTCAGACACCCTACTTCCCGCAATGCAGTCAGTTGCAAAGGATATGCTCACGCTGGCCGAGACCGTCACGCAAGGTTTCTCGCCTGTCGCACCGCGCGCAAGTAGCGACATCGCGGGCTTTCTCRCAGACCAAGAGATGAGAGCCCTTGTGCGAGGCCTCGGTCCGGAAGAACGCCGCAACCTCATGTCCGAAGCGCGCCAAGGTGGTCACCCCGATATCGTTGAAGCAGTGCTAAGAGCAAATCCGATGCTCTCTGGCCTCAACTCTGAAGCAGCGGCGAGCCTTTCCCGAGCAGGCATTGCCGCCTCCCGCGCTGATGACCTTGAGGCTCTTCGCCAAATGCTGGCCGTCTACGACGATGTACTTGCTACCACTTCGCAGGTCGGCGTATCGCTCAGTGGAATGGTTGCGAACTCAACTGGCTACGCAGGTCGATTTGAAAAGTGGCGGTCGGGCTGTGAAGGCTCGGAAGCATTGCGCGCCTGGCTTGAAAAGATCCCGGCTCGAGGAAAGCCAAAGGCTACAGCGGAAGAATCCGAAGCCGCGTAACCGAATCGGAGTGCGGCTGCCACAGTGAAGCCGCCAGCCAGGAGCATATACCTTGACCACCTACAAAGAGCGCTTCGCCGAGACGTGCAAGACAGATGGCTTTGCGTCGCACCCACTCAAACAAGGTCCAGATTCAGGCTACGTGGTTTGGGAAGTCCAGCACGTCCGCGACGGCCAGAAGGTAACGATTGACGGGCCATTCTTCACCGAGGACGAAGCCCGTTTGTCGGCTGATCTTCTGCGCGGCACCTTCCGCGGTGCCAGGGCCTACCAAGGCATCTACGACCGGATCTGGAACTACGACCCGCGACACGAACAGGTGACTGTCGACCAAGCGCGGATGTCGCGCTCGCTACTCGCCATACGACTTGGCGTTGCCCCCCTCAACAACAGCGCCAAAGGCGCCAAGGAGTAAACCATGGCAATGGCCACCAACTACGGCACCAAAACACGAATCCTGCTCAGCGGATCGGCCGGGAAGCTCTTCGGGCGGGAACACCTCTACGAGCTTTCCACCGACGACACCCGGGAGGCTGTCAAGGCTATCGACGTAAACCACCCAGGGTTCGCAAAGTACCTCGCTGACGCGAAACGAAAGGGACTTGAGTTTGCGGTTTTCGGAACCGGAAAAACATCGGCGAGAAGGAGTTGAAGATGGGTGGCGCACAGGAGATCCGGATAGTCCCGGTGATAGCCGGCAGCAAGCGCGCAGGCCTACTTCAAACTGTACTCGGCGTTGTTTTGATTGCTATGAGCTCCATAACGAATGGCGCGACCCTCGCACCAGGTATCGCGCTTGCAGCGGGGGGAGTCATCCAGATGCTGAGCCCTCAGGCTACTGGCCTGAAGCAAAGCGCATCTCCTGAAAACGCACCGTCGTATGCCTTCGGAAGCGCCAAGAACACCACAGCCAGCGGCAATCCCGTCCCCATCTGCATCGGCGAACGCAGATGGGGGGGAATTATTATCTCCGCTTCGATCCATGCTGAGGATCGCTAACAAATCTCAGTTCCCCGCCTGGGTTGATCTCGAATCGAGCTCAGCCTCAGATGGGATGATCTGAGGCATATTTATGACCCTACTGATTTCTTTAACCACTTCAGATAGTGGCTCTACACTACATTTTTTAGACATCCGCATTTTCAAACTAATATGAGGCATTTTAGCTGGAACGACAGACTTCATTTTAAGAACAATCAGAGGAAGAGTGAAATCCTTAGCAGAGACGTAAGTTCTAACAAAACACTTCGCCGGGTCTATCCTCGAGTCGACATAAGCCAAAGCACGGTCAACC
>NZ_JBFTMK010000568.1:0-3240 GCF_056396965.1 Pseudomonas sp. 05N434 | reverse complement strand
GGTCAGCGCCGCATTGGTCGAGCAACCGTTGGTGCCGGAGGTCATGCCGAAAGTTGCATTACCGGAGGTGCCGTTGGTGGTGGATGCCAGGAAGTGTGCCGGGGTGCCACGCTGACCTTCGAACAGCATGTTGCCCCAACCGCAGTCCGGACCGCCTGGCGCCTGAGCCATGGCGTTGATGGATACAACGGTGAAGAGAGTACCAAGAAGAATCCGTTTCATAGCTATGTTCTCTTTGTGTGCATACCAATGGACAGGGTGCTGGCCCCTAATGGTGCCAGTGGGCCGGTTATTCGTTCCAGCCGCGCAGTTTGGAGTTTAGGCAGGTTCCAGGGGTTCCGTGATTTTTTGCGAAACATTCCCTGAAAACCTTGATTTTGACCCGCGCGGCCCGTGGATGGGGGCTTGTCTAAGCTTTGGCTTGAGGTGCGCCTTGCCAGTGGGTACGGGCAGCGCCAGAATGCCGTTATCTGCCCCGCCTGATGTAAGGAAGCCCGATGCCTGATCCTGTTGCTGCCAGCTTGCGTCTAGCGCCTGAAGCGCTGACCCGTCCGTTTTCCGCTGAACAGTTCAGCTTCTCTACCACCAATGATCTGGAGCCCTTCCGCGGTGTGCTTGGCCAGGAACGTGCGGTCGAAGCCTTGCAGTTCGGTGTGGCCATGCCGCGCCCCGGTTACAACGTGTTCGTCATGGGCGAGCCCGGCACCGGCCGGTTTTCGTTCGTCAAACGCTACCTCAAGGCCGAAGGCAAACGCCTGCAGACCCCGGCCGACTGGGTCTACGTCAATAATTTCGATGAGCCTCGCGAGCCTCGCGCCCTGGAATTGCCGTCGGGCACCGCCGGCGCTTTTATCGGTGACATCAACGGCTTGATCGACAACCTGCTGGCGACCTTTCCGGCAGTATTCGAGCACCCGTCCTACCAGCAGAAGAAAAGCGCCATCGACCGTGCGTTCAACCAGCGTTATGACCGTGCGCTGGATGTGATCGAGCGTCTGGCGCTGGAGAAAGACGTCGCGCTCTACCGCGACAGCAGCAACATTGCCTTCACCCCGATGAGCGAAGGCAAGGCCCTGGATGAGGCGGAATTCGCCCAGTTGCCGGAAGCCGAGCGCGAGCGCTTTCACGATGACATTTCCGGGCTCGAAGAGCGGTTGAACGAAGAGCTCGCCAGCCTGCCGCAATGGAAGCGCGAGTCGAGCAATCAGCTGCGCCAGCTCAACGAAGAAACCATCACCCTGGCCTTGCAGCCCTTGCTGGCGCCGCTGTCGGAAAAGTATGCGGAAAACGCAGGGGTTTGCGGTTACTTGCAAGCGATGCAGGTGTACCTGCTCAAAACGGTGGTCGAGCAACTGGTGGATGACAGCAAGACCGACGCCATCGCCCGCAAATTGCTTGAAGAGCAATACGCCCCGAGCCTGGTGGTCGGGCATCCGCACAGCGGCGGTGCGCCGGTGGTGTTCGAGCCGCACCCGACCTACGACAACCTGTTCGGCCGCATCGAATACAGCACCGATCAGGGCGCGCTCTACACCACCTATCGGCAGTTGCGACCGGGTGCATTGCACCGGGCCAACGGCGGTTTCCTGATCCTCGAAGCGGAAAAAATGCTCAGCGAGCCATTCGTGTGGGATGCGCTCAAGCGTGCCTTGCAATCGCGCAAGCTGAAAATGGAATCCCCGCTGGGTGAGCTGGGCCGTCTGGCCACCGTGACGCTGACGCCGCAACACATTCCGTTGCAGGTCAAAGTCGTGATCATCGGCGCCCGGCAGCTCTACTACACGCTGCAAGACCTCGATCCGGACTTCCAGGAGATGTTCCGCGTCCTGGTGGATTTCGACGAAGACATTCCGATGGTCGACGAAAGCCTGGAGCAGTTCGCCCAGTTGCTCAAAACCCGTACCTCGGAAGAAGGCATGGCGCCGCTGACCGCGGATGCGGTGGCGCGTCTGGCGACTTACAGCGCACGTCTGGCCGAGCACCAGGGACGTTTGTCGGCGCGAATCGGCGATCTGTTCCAACTGGTCAGCGAGGCGGATTTCATCCGCGACCTGGCGGGTGACGAGATGACTGACGCCGGGCACATCGAGCGTGCGCTCAAGGCCAAGGCTACCCGTACCGGACGAGTTTCGGCGCGGATTCTCGATGACATGCTGGCCGGGATCATTCTGATCGACACCGATGGCGCGGCGGTCGGCAAGTGCAACGGGCTGACGGTACTGGAAGTCGGCGATTCGGCCTTCGGGATACCGGCGCGCATTTCCGCCACGGTGTATCCGGGCGGCAGCGGCATCGTCGACATCGAGCGCGAGGTCAACCTCGGCCAGCCGATTCACTCCAAAGGCGTGATGATCCTCACCGGGTACCTGGGCAGCCGCTATGCCCAGGAATTCCCGTTGGCGATTTCCGCAAGCATCGCCCTGGAGCAGTCCTACGGTTACGTCGACGGCGACAGCGCATCGTTGGGCGAGGCCTGTACGCTGATCTCGGCCTTGTCGAAAACTCCACTCAAGCAGTGCTTTGCGATTACCGGTTCGATCAACCAGTTCGGTGAAGTGCAGGCGGTAGGCGGGGTCAACGAGAAGATCGAAGGCTTCTTCCGGCTCTGCGAGGCTCGCGGCCTGACGGGCGAGCAGGGAGCGATCATTCCTCAGGCCAACGTCGCCACGCTGATGCTCGACGAGAAGGTGCTGGCGGCGGTGCGCGCGGGGCAGTTCCATGTCTACGCGGTGCGCCAGGCCGACGAAGCCCTGAGCCTGCTGGTCGGCGAGCCGGCCGGTACGCCGGATGAGAATGGCGACTTTCCCGAGGGCAGCGTCAACGCGCGGGTGGTGGAACGCTTGCGGGTGATCGCGGAAATGGTCAGCGACGAAGACCTCAAGGAGGCCGAAAAAGAGTTGGCGCAGGAAGCCTTGCTGGAAGTCAAACCGGCCTGAGTCAATCTCGAAACTGAGGAGGCTCCCTGTGGCGAGGGAGCTTGTCGGACCGCCGCACCGCCCCGTTCGGCTGCGTAGCAGTCGTCAAATCGGCGATGAGGTCTGTCTGATAAATTTCGGGGCCGCTTCGCAGCCCAACGGAGCAAGCCCCCTCGTCACATCTCTGGCGTCAATATTTGCACGGCGACCACTCGGCGCCTTCTGGCTGCGGGCCGCGTGCGAGCTGAACTTTTCTTCTATTCTCTGCTCAAGGATATCGACAGTTATCACTGGATCGAGACAGCCTTCCCGTGGAGGCTGAATA
>NZ_JBFTMK010000567.1:0-3243 GCF_056396965.1 Pseudomonas sp. 05N434 | reverse complement strand
CCACGGGGTCGCGCCCGGAATAATGGCAGGCACCGCCGAATAACAAACGTCGATCCGCCGAGAGCCGGTAGTAATCAAGACCGACTTTCTGGTCGCACAGCGCCAGGTTCTGCGGGATCAGCTGAGCGGCCACCTCGGGTGCCAACGGTTCGGTGGCGATGATGTAACTGCCCGCCGGCAGCACCTTACCGCTCAGGCGCGGTTCGAGTTCTTCCAGATGTGCGTTGCAGGCCAGCACCAGGCTGCCGGCGCGCACTGTGCCGCCGGCGCAGCGAACCTGCACGGGGCTGCCGTGGACCAACTCCAGCACTGGGCTCTGCTCGAAAATCCGTACCCCGAGAGATTGCGCCAGCCGCGCTTCGCCGAGCACCAGATTCAGCGGATGCAAATGCCCCGAACCCATGTCGATCAGGCCGCCGGCATAAAGGTCCGAGCCCACCACTTGCTGGCGGATCTGCTCGGGGCCGACGAGTCGGGTTTCATGGGGGTACTCCAACTCGGCGAGGCTTTGCAGCTCTGCCTTGAACGCAGCGAACTGCGCCGGTGTATTGGCCAGTTCGCAGAAGCCCCAGCGCAGGTCGCAATCGATGCCATGTTCACGGATGCGATTGCCCACCAGCTCCACGGACTCGATGCCCGCACGCTCCAGATAACGCACGCCTTCCTCGCCGACATAACGGGCGAACCCACTGACGTCATGGCCAATGCCACGGATCAACTGCCCGCCATTACGACCGCTGGCGCCCCAGCCGATCCGCCGGCCCTCCAGCAGAATCACCGAGAGCCCGCGCTGTGCCAGTTCGATCGCGGTGTTGACCCCGGTGAACCCGCCACCGATCACGCAGACATCGGCTTCAAGGTCCGAATCCAGCGTCGGGTAGGGTGCCATGCCATTGGCCGATGCCGCGTAATAGGAGCGGGCATGTTGCTTGTCATGCTGATTCATTGGTTGGACTTCACTTTGCTCCAGGAACGGGTCATCAGACGCATGATCGCCTGGGGCGGGGTGGTGGAAATGTAGAGTTTGTCGAGGACGTCCTGGGGTGGGTAGACCTCAGGATTATTGACCAACTCAGCATCCATGTAGGCCTTGGCTGCCGGGTTCGGATTGGCATAGCCCACCGAGGCACTGACCTTGGCGATCACTTGCGGGTCCAGCAGGTTATTGATGAAGGCGTGGGCTTCTTTCGGGTTGCTGGCGTCGGCGGGAATTGCCAGAAGGTCGAACCACAGGTTGCTGCCTTCTTTCGGGATCGAGTAGGCGATGTTCACACCGTTCTTCGCTTCCTTGGCGCGATTGGCCGCCTGGAACACGTCGCCGGAGTAACCGAAGGCCACGCAGATGTCGCCGTTGGCCAAGTCCGAGACGTACTTGGAGGAATGGAAGTAGGTGATGTAAGGCCGGATGCTCAAGAGTTTGGCTTCGGCTTTTTTAAAGTCCTCAGGGTTTTCGCTGCGTGGGTCCATGCCCATGTAGTTGAGGACTGCCGGGAATACTTCATCAGCCGAGTCCATCATCGACACACCACACTGGCTGAGTTTCTTCAGGTTCTCGGGTTCGAAAAACACGGCCCAGGAATCGATGTGATCAATGCCCAGCACTTGCTTGACCTTGTCGACGTTGTAGCCGATGCCGTTGGTGCCCCACAGATACGGTACGGAATGCGCGTTCTGCGGATCGTTTTTCTCCAGCAGCGTCAGCAGTTTCGGGTCGAGGTTTTTGAAGTTGGGCAGCTGCGATCGATCCAGTTTGAGGAACGCACCGGCCTTCACCTGCCGCGCGAGAAAGTGGTTGGACGGCACCACCACGTCATACCCGGTGCGGCCGGCGAGCAGTTTGCCTTCCAGGGTTTCGTTGGAATCGAATACGTCGTAGATCACCTTGATCCCGGTTTTTGCCTGGAAGTCGGCGAGGGTGGTCTCGCCGATGTAATCGGTCCAGTTGTAGACGCTGACGCTTGGCTGAGCCTGCGCCCCGGCGCTGAACAATACCGCCAGCGCGACCGGAACCACGGATTTCAATAGACGCATATCGACACCTCTTTGAGTTATTTGGCTTTGTGGGAGCGGGCGTGTGTTTTTTAGACGCTGAGCAGCAGGAACTCGCGCTCCCAGGAGCTGATCACGCGCTTGAAGTTCTCGTGTTCGGCGCGCTTGACCGCGACATACCCCCGGACGAATTTGCTGCCCAGGTAGCGCTTGATGGTTTCGCACTCTTCCATGCGCGTGAGTGCGTCCTCGATGGTGATCGGCAGGCGCAGGTTGCGTCGCTCGTAGGCACGACCCTGCACCGCGGCGCTCGGCTCGACCTTTTCGACCATGCCCAGGTAGCCGCACAACAGGCTCGCGGCGATCGCCAGGTAAGGGTTGGCGTCGGCACCCGGCAAACGGTTTTCCACGCGCATGGCGTCGGGGCTCGAGGTCGGCACGCGCAGGCCGACGGTGCGGTTTTCTTCGCCCCATTCGACGTTGACCGGTGCCGAGGTGTCGGGCAGGAAGCGGCGGAACGAATTGACGTTGGGCGCGAACATCGGCAGCACTTTGGGGATGTACTTTTGCAGGCCGCCGATGTGGTGCCGGAACAGCTCGCTCATCTGCCCGTCGGCATCGGCGAAGATCGGCTGGCCGCTGGCGATGTCGACCACGCTTTGATGGATGTGCATGGCGCTGCCAGGTTCGTCACCAATGGGTTTGGCCATGAAAGTCGCAGTCACGTTGTGCTTGAGTGCCGCCTCGCGCAGGGTGCGTTTGAACACGGTGATCTGGTCCGCCAGGTCCAGCGCATCGCCATGACGGAAGTTGATTTCCATCTGCGCCGGGCCGTCTTCGTGGATCAGCGTGTCGAGGTCCAGGCCCTGCAGTTCGCACCAGTCGTAGACGTCTTCAAACAGTGGATCGAACTCGTTGGCGGCGTCGATGGAAAAAGACTGTCGACCGCTTTCCGCACGGCCAGAACGCCCCAGCGGCGCCTTGAGTGGTAAGTCCGGGTCTTCGCAGCGCTGGGTCAGGTAGAACTCCATTTCCGGCGCGACAATCGGCTGCCAGCCTTTGTCGGTGTAAAGCTGCAGCACTTTCTTCAGCACGTTGCGCGGCGACAGTTCGATGGGGTTGCCGAACTTGTCGAAGGTGTCGTGGATCACGATGGCGGTGGGTTCGATGGCCCACGGCACCACGTAAACCGCGTCGGCGACAGGTTTGCAGACCATGTCGATGTCGGCCGGGTCGAGCAGGTCGTAGTAGATG
>NZ_JBFTMK010000566.1:0-3246 GCF_056396965.1 Pseudomonas sp. 05N434 | reverse complement strand
ATCCCATACCGTCCGTCTGCCCTAGTAAATCGGCCATTTGCCACTATCCTGTTAAGGTAAGGAACAAGGATCGAATCCGCATAGCATGCACCTTCAGGCGTCTTCGGGCATCACCTGTCGGGCAAGAGGACGCGGTCAGCGATACGGACTCATGGAATGTTTTCAAACCAGTCCGCATTTCTGATAATAGGTGCTGGCATTAAGCCTTTACCCAGATCAATATTTGTCACAGAATTGACGCCAATGATCTGGCTAATTTGAGGCATGATGCGCGCCTCTATCAATTCAGGTTGAACATTTGGTCGGAGTGCTTGTCCTATCTGACATCCTGCGGCCTATCCCGAGAACCGCTCCCCTGAACTAACCGGTTAAATATATGCGCCCATTGAAACAGGCAATTTATTCCAGCCGTACGGCTGACAAGTTCGTCGTACGTCTGCCAGACGGAATGCGTGAACGCATTGCCGAGGTGGCTCGCAATCATCATCGCAGCATGAATTCCGAAATCATCGCGCGTCTTGAGCAGAGTCTTATTCAGGAAGGCGCGTTGGGCGAAGAATTGAGCATGCGCCTGGACAGCCCCGAGCTGTCATTACACGAACGCGAACTGCTGCAACGCTTCCGCCAACTCTCCCACCGCCAGCAAAACGCTCTGGTTTCGCTGATTGCCCATGATGCCGAAATGGCTGCAGACGTTTCCTGATTCATCCTGAAAGCTCAAGCCAGCGTAATTGCTGGCTTTTTTTTGCCTGAAATTCAGCCCCTCAAAAAAAAACCCGCCGATTGGGCGGGTTCTTTTGAGGTAGAACGTCAGAGCAGAAAAATCGTCGCCAGCCCGAGAAAGATGAAAAAGCCACCACTGTCGGTCATGGCAGTGATCATCACACTCGCGCCCATTGCCGGGTCGCGCCCAAGCCGCGCCAGGGTCATCGGAATCAACACGCCCATCAATGCTGCAAGCAACAGGTTAAGCGTCATGGCGGCGGTCATCACCACGCCCAGGGACCAACTGCCATAAAGCAGGTAGGACACCACACCAATCACTCCACCCCAGACCACGCCATTGATCAAAGCGACCGCCAACTCCTTGCGCATCAACCTCGACGTATTGCCGGTACTGACCTGGTCCAGCGCCATGGCCCGAACGATCATGGTGATTGTCTGGTTACCCGAGTTGCCGCCGATACCCGCCACGATCGGCATCAATGCCGCGAGCGCTACCAGCTTCTCGATAGAGCCCTCGAACAGGCCGATCACCCGTGATGCAACGAACGCGGTGATCAGGTTTATCGCCAGCCAGGCCCAACGGTTGCGCAGGGACTTCCAGACTGACGCAAAAATATCTTCTTCTTCGCGCAGACCCGCCATGTTGAGAACTTCGTTTTCGCTCTCTTCACGAATCAGGTCGACCATTTCATCGATGGTCAGACGACCGATCAGCTTGCCGTTCTTGTCCACCACTGGGGCCGAGATCAAGTCGTAACGCTCGAACGCCTGAGCGGCCTCGTAGGCGTCTTCGTCCGGATGAAAACTCACCGGATCGCTGGCCATCACTTCCGAGACCTGTTTATCCGGGTCGTTGACCAAAAGGCGCTTGATCGGCAACACGCCCTTGAGCACGCCGTCGTAATCGACCACGAACAGTTTATCGGTATGGCTTGGCAACTCTTTGAGACGACGCAGGTAACGCAACACCACTTCAAGACTGACATCCTCACGGATCGTCACCATCTCGAAGTCCATCAGCGCACCGACCTGCTCCTCGTCATAGGACAACGCGGAGCGGACGCGCTCACGCTGTTGAGCATCGAGGGTTTCCATCAGCTCGTGGACGACGTCTCGCGGCAGCTCGGAGGCCAGGTCAGCAAGTTCGTCGGCATCCATGTCCTTGGCCGCCGCCAGGAGCTCGTGATCGTCCATGTCGGCGATCAGGGTTTCACGAACCGAATCGGATACTTCGAGCAGAATGTCGCCGTCGCGGTCGGCCTTGACCAATTGCCAGACGGTCAGACGATCGTCCAGTGGCAAGGCTTCAAGGATGTAGGCAACGTCAGCGGAGTGCAGATCATCGAGCTTGCGTTGCAACTCGACGAGGTTTTGCCGGTGAACCAGGTTCTCGACCCGGTCGTGATGCGGACCTTCCTGGCGATGAGTCAGGTCTTCGACCACCCGCTGGCGCTGCAGCAGCTCAACGACTTGAGCAAGGCGGTCCTGCAAGCTTTCCTGCGTTTTCTTTACTTCAACTTCAGACATAGGCGAACTCCACTCCCAGCAGCGGGGCACGCCGGAAGGATCAATCAGTCAATTCATGATTGTAACAACGAGGTACTGAGTAACTACTGGGTAAGTCCATGGAGGTATTCCACAAGCCCCGGCGGGGCTGACAGGCGCAATGATAACACCGCCTGACGGTTTTAAACGTGAAAAAATCGCGGCTGAAACAAGCGCTTGCGAGACAAACCTGAGCGCCGTCCTGATCCATGGAACTGCGACGACTCATCCTGAAAAGAAAACACACCGCAGTCGAAAAATGTAACGGCTACCCTTGATATGGACCGTCAAGGAGGACGTCGAATGCCACGGAATGCTAATTATTTTTTGCTTGCCGCCCTGCTCTGCCTGCCGCCCTGGGCGTTTGCTACGACCATCCACCGGTGTGAAGCCCCTGACGGACGCATCACCTTCACGACCTTGAGCTGTACGACCGGAGAAAGCCTTTCGCTTCAGGAAGTACGCACGTTTTTGCCTGGCAGCACGACAGCCCTGATGCCAGAAGCTGAGGTTCGCGAAACATCAAGTATGAAAAACCCAAGGAGAGAGCCGACGGTCGTTGGTCAGCCCGAGGACAAATGTGGAAATAAGCTCAGCGCGAAGGAACGCCGCATCGCGATCATCAATCAGAGAGTGGTTGCCGGCATGAGTCAGCAGGACGTCGAAAGCGCTCTCGGCAAGCCAGACAAAATCAGCACTCGCAATTCAGCCATGAGCTACCGCTACGACAACAAGCGAGGGCGCAGTGCTCACATCGAGTTCGATGAGAAAGGTTGTACCAAAGGAAAAGCCAAATCGCAGACGGCAAAAAGCCCGCGTTAAACGCGGGCTTTTTGGTGTTTGGTGCACTCGACAGGATTCGAACCTGTGACCGCTCGGTTCGTAGCCGAGTACTCTATCCAGCTGAGCTACGAGTGCATTTGTGTTTTTATACCAGATCACAACTGGTTGAAGCCAAGTTACTCACATTACTGC
>NZ_JBFTMK010000565.1:0-3249 GCF_056396965.1 Pseudomonas sp. 05N434 | reverse complement strand
GCCACCGCCAAGGCTGATGTGCGGGCGGCGGTGCCGGAAGAATTCGACCGGATCGAAAAGGACCTGGCGCGGGTGTCGAAGGACAAACTGATTGCTGATACGCAAGTCACCACCAGCCTCAAGCGCGGCTTGCCACCGATGCCGCAAACGGCGGAATCGGATCGCTTGATGGCCATGGCTCAAGGCATTTACGGCGAAATTGGCCGCAAGTTGACGGAAGAAGGCAGCGGCGGGGCGGCAGATGCGAGTTTGTCCGCGGGTGTTGGCACGCCGACGCTGGACGGGTTCGGGATTGTCGGCGGCAATATCCACACGCCTGAGGAGTACGCCGAGGTCGAAAGCGTGGCGCCGCGGATTTATTTGCTGTCGCGGATGATTATGGAATTGGCCAAGCAATAAGCCACACTGCCCGCTGATCGACAAACTTCGCAGGCAAGCCTCGCTCCTACAAGTTATGCGCAAAATCCTGTAGGAGCGAGGCTTGCCCGCGAAGACGGCAGTTCAGGCGCAACCCATCCGCCTACTCGATCGGTGTATCGATAAACACCTCAAGCCCTTCGGCATACGCCGTGAACGCGTTGATCAGTGGAAACTGCGCAGCATCCACCTGATCCGGCACCACCAGGTTGGTAAAACTCCAGGCCACCGCCAGGCTAATCCCATCCTGAGCAATCGAGCCATCGGTCTTCAGCGGCTGCTTTTCCAGCTCCCGCTCCAGCGCCGAATACGCTGCCGCCAATTGTCCTTCGACCCGTTTCACCCAAGGCGCGTACTGAATTTCCGCTGGCCGCAGGTTGCGTTCGTAGTAAAGCTGCACCGACTTCTCGCACGCGGCCAACGCCAGGCCGATCAGCCGCAGCGAGCGCAAGCGTTGAACCGGATTGTCGGATATCAGGCTTTTACCCGGAGCGGCCAGGGCTTCGAGGTAATCGATGATCAGCGTTGAATCCATCAACACCTCACCGTCATCCAGCACCAGCGTCGGCGCCTTCACCACCGGGTTGATCTGCTGGAACTGCTCGAAGTGCCTGAACACCGAAACCGACGCGTGTTCCAGCGGGATGCCCAGGCATTTGGCGGAAATGGCGACGCGCCGCACGTAGGGCGAATCCAGCATGCCGATCAGTTTCATTGAGCCTCTCCTTACAGACGGTCCTTGGGGATGGACAACCTTAGCCGAGGTTCAGCGACCTGCAAACGATTTCGCGCTGATCCTCAGGCCTATTGTTCATCCTCGAAGGCTAATCCTCAAAGCCTGCCTGCTCATGAATCTCATCGACCTTCAACTCCAGTCGATAAGCCACGGCGATGAACAGCGCCTGGCACAGGCACAAGGTCGCACTCAACGAGCGGAAGGCAAACGAACTGCCCTCGTTGACCAGCAGCACGGTGTTGGCGCGCTTGGCCAATGGCGAGAGGTTGCTGTCGGTGATGATCAGGGTTTTCGCCTGATGGTGCTGGGCGATGCGCAGGCAGTGCTGGGTTTCCTTGCCATAGGGCGTGAAGCTGATGGCGATCACCAGGTCGTTGGCGCGCACGCTGCGCATCTGCTCGCGGTAACTGCCGCCAAGGCCCGACACCAGGTGGATGCGCTTGTTGGTGTGTTGCAGGTTGTAGACCAGGTAATCGGCCACCGCGAACGAGCGGCGCACCCCGACCACGTAGATGTTGTCGGCATTCACCACCAGGTCCACGGCCTTGTCGAAAGCCTGGTCATCGAGTTCCAGCCCCAATCGTTCGATGCCTGACAGGGTGGCGTTGATGCATTCGCGCRCCAGGTCGCCGCCGCTGGCCTTCTGCGACTTGTTGGCGATCATGCTGCGGATGCGTTGCTGGTAGTTCTGCACCGGCGTGGTCTTGTGGGTGTAGGCCTCGCGAAACAGCGCCTGCATTTCACTGAACCCGCTGAAGCCGAAGCGCTGGGAAAAGCGCACGATGGCCGACGGGTGCACTTCGCACTCGCGGGCGATGTCGCTGATGCGGTCGACCATGATCCGGTCGCTCTGCTGGCTCATGTAACTGGCGATGCGTTTGAGCTGGCGCGGCAGACTTTCGTACTCCTCGGTGATCAGCTGCAACAGACGCTCGGCATTGATCGGAGGGCTGGCGAGATCGCTGTCGGGCGAGCTCTCGGTCGTAGCCGGCTGATCGGTGCGGGACATAAGAAATCCTTCTGGCTTGTTCTTATAGGGATAACGGTTCTCGTCACCCCCTGACAATAGGTTGGCTGTGCGCAGTCTACAGGGTAGGCCGGAATAAAATCTTGAGCTTGCAATCGGCCTGGGGCCTGCTGAAACGATGCACGCTGTCTGGAACGCTTGTATCAAAGTTTATTGGAAAAAATATTCCACGTAAAAAATATATAGAATAAATATTGATTGTTCGGCCCCGGTCGTTTTAGTCTGCATCCACCAAGAGTGTTCGGCGCCTTCATCGCCCCGGACGCAGGCTGATAAAAATAACAGGAGCCAGCATGGGCCAGACTCGTTTTGCCAGTGGGCGTCAATTGGATCTGATTTGCCTCGGACGCCTTGGCGTCGATCTTTATGCGCAACAAGTCGGGGCGCGGCTGGAGGATGTGAGCAGCTTCGCCAAGTACCTGGGCGGTTCGTCCGCCAACATTGCCTTCGGCACCGCGCGACTGGGGCTGAAGTCGGCGATGTTGAGCCGGGTAGGGGACGACCACATGGGCCGTTTCCTCGTTGAATCCCTGGTCCGTGAAGGCTGCGACGTCAGCGGCATCAAGGTCGATCCGGAACGCCTGACCGCCATGGTCCTGCTGGGCCTCAAGGATCGCGAAACCTTTCCCCTGGTGTTCTACCGCGAAAACTGCGCCGACATGGCGTTGCGCGCCGAAGACATCAGCGAAGCCTTTATCGCTTCCAGCAAAGCCCTGCTGATCACTGGCACCCATTTCTCCACCGACGGTGTCTACAAGGCGAGCATTCAGGCGCTGGACTACGCCGAAAAGCACAACGTCAAGCGGGTCCTGGACATCGACTACCGCCCGGTGCTCTGGGGCCTGGCCGGCAAGGCGGACGGCGAAACCCGTTTCGTCGCCGACCAGAACGTCAGCCAGCATGTGCAGAAAATCCTCCCGCGTTTCGACCTGATCGTCGGCACTGAAGAAGAATTCCTGATCGCCGGCGGCGCCGAGGATCTGCTCACCGCGCTGCGCAATGTCCGGCGCCTGAGCGCGGCGACGTTGGTGGTCAAGCTCGGTCCGCAAGGTTGCACGGTGATCCACGG
>NZ_JBFTMK010000564.1:0-3257 GCF_056396965.1 Pseudomonas sp. 05N434 | reverse complement strand
GGTAAATGCTATAGCTTACTTCTCCGAGCGATTTAAGGCCATGTTTTTTCAGTAAGCCAAATATGTCATTTCCAAGGCTGATAATAGCGAATGGGGCTGCGAGAAATAGCATCTGGAGTGTTGAGTATTCTTTATGTTGAAAGAGTGCTGTCGCAATTAATATTGTGGCAATAAATGCCGCGCCTTTTCCTTGTAATAAGGGGACTGCGTGGGGAAGGTGGTTTTTAATTAGGACTGGAATGAATCCGAAAAAAAATAGTTGGAAAAGGCTAGGTTTAATAAGGTTGTTATGAAGCCCTAATGCCACTAGTGCTAGGGTGAATAATGACAGTAATAGGTAGGCTCCCGAGACATTTTTCCGGAATAAGATAGCGATGAGCGGAAGTGTTAAATAGAAGATCCACTCGTAGCCTAAGGTCCAATGAGCTCCAGCAGTCATTCGGATGCTGTCCTGGAACCCATTAAATGATGCTCCGAAGAAGATTAGCCACTTTAGTGTCTCTTTTGCTAATGCGTCGAGGTGAACCAGTTTGAAGTTTGTGTTGATAAGGGTGGTAAGAATAAGTGCCGCGAGTACAAATAAATAAAGCGGCATGATGCGACGTACGCGTGAACTGAGCAGTTTTGCCCAGTTGGGGGTGGACTCATAAATTTTTCCTAGAAAAAGAAATCCGGTGATCATGAAGAATAATGAAACCGGGACCGTGCCTAGGTTGTTTAATAGGTCGCTATCAGGGCGCGACCAAACTCCAGTTGTCTTCCAATAGTATGTGGTAATGAAGTGGTGGCACACTACTGATGTTGCAAGGATCCCTCGAAGCGCATCTAGTGGTGAGGAACGATCTAAGGTTTGTTGAGTTAGCAGTGTGGAATAGCTGAATAGCTTATTTAGTAATGCTATTGATAGTGTGTATAGCAGTAGTAACGCTGCGATAACTGTCATGTTGGGAAGCCTGTTAAGAAGCTATAGCGTGGTTTGGTGGTAGCATCGTTTCGGGATAGTTGTCCTGGGGGGAAGGTCTTTGTGTGATAGAGCGATTTAAATTGGCTTCAAATTTAAATACATAATACAGGGCGCAAATCATGAATAGGGTATTCTGTAATGTGTCGATGAGGCCGGTGGATATCGTAAATGTAATGTAGCCAATTACCATTCCCAGATACATGCGCCGGGCAGGCTGCTGCCGGATGGTTCGAGCGACCTTGGTATAAAGTAAAAAAAAGAATGCAGTATAACTAATTAGGCCAAGAGAACCCTGGTCAATCATCAAGCGAAATACGATACTTTCAGTATTGAAAAGGTCCGGGTCGAGGCCTGAAGATACAATGTTGCGAGTCGCATCAAGGCCGCCTCCGACAAGCGGAGAACTAAAGAAATGACGAGCGGAAGCAGCAAATTGCGCGCCACGCATAGCTAAATCGGAGCCATTCATGTCTTCGCCGACGTTAGAATCAAATATGTTTGCAACGGATAGTACTTTTTCTCTAAAAAGTTCGGAGGTGGAAAAAAGTGTAATAAAAATCAAGGAGAAGGTTAGCGTATATTTAAAGGATTTTACTGCGCTTTGGCTAAGTGCAAATATTATAAGTGGAATTGCGAATAGAATAAGAGGGGTTCTGGAGTTTGTGAATAGCGCACCTCCAATAATTATCGTCGTGGCCAAGCCGATTTTTAGATAGTCTTTGAGATTGAGCTTCGGTTTTTTGAGCTTAATTGTATAGTAAGTGAGCAGCATCATGACAATAAGTGCGCCATAAGTGATGGGGTGCGAAATTGTCCCCTGTGCCCGGATACCGCGTAATGTTTCCGCGTAGGTTTGGGCAATGATGCGGCCTGTATGAGTGGTAGAGTTAATGAGTTCAATATATGGGTTATAGTTTATTAAGTAGCAGATGGTTCCGTATGCTGCCAGGGCGCAGTAGCATATTATGTATTTGCTCATAAGTGTGTTGAGCTTTTCGGGGGTTTGTCTGCCTAGGTATTCACAGTAAATAGTCACTGGCATGAATACTTCAATGATCAAGCTTGTTAGTGTCAGCAAGCCAGAGTTGCTAGAGCTTATATTTAATATGGCTGAAGTTGCTGAGGAGATAAAGATTAGATAGAACGCACGGCTGAAAGGCTTTTTTGGGGTGTGTTGTCTTTTTTTGAATAAATTCTTCGTCAGATACATACCTATCATTACAAGGCAAAGATATTTGTAAAGACTGAAGGCAGGCAGTGAAGGTATATCAATTAGGAGCAGAGCTTTGGGCGTCAGCACCGTCCATACAGGGATAAGCAGTACGCTCCTGCGAAATGATAAAATCATTGCCAGTGTGCCGAGGGCGGCCAGTATAAAAATCATATGTTGGGGCCTTAGGGTCAGTGCTTACGGTGTATTGGTCTCCCGAGAAGGAGTAATACTTCGGCTCTAATGGAAGGGGGCTAAAAAATATATGATTTTTTAACATGTTTCTGTCCTTTTATATATTGTTTTATGTGGACGAAAAATAACGAAATCATTTGCTCGTTCCTTGTGTTAAAAATTGTCGGATATCGGGTGGCGACAAGAAGAGTGCCCGAGTTCATTCTGTTCGTTTCGGCCAAGCTTTTCTTGGGCCTGCAGCATTTTGGCCATTAATAAATACTTGGAGGTGGAATATGTTGGCAGCAAAAAAGCATGCCGGAAGCACGACGGCGGGTAAGTTTGAGTTAATTCAGGTATTGCGATTCATTGCTGCGTTGGCTGTCGTTGTCTGCCACTCTGCGTTTTACTCAAAGGAGAGGCTGGATCCAGGGACTATTAGTTACAACCTTGGTGCTAATGGAGTACCTCTATTTTTTGTTATTAGCGGCTTTGTGATGATGATAGCTGCTGAGAAAATGCACAATGCGAGCGGTACTTGGAAGCTTTTTGCTATACGCAGAATTGTCAGGATTGTTCCGCTTTACTGGTTTGCTACTTCGGTTAAGCTATTCACCTTGCTGGCGGCTGCCGGTCTGGTATTGCACGCGCAAGTTGATTGGTTGTACATAGTGAAGTCCTATTTCTTTGTGCCAGCGATCAATGTGGATAACGAAACAAAACCACTGTTGGCCGTCGGTTGGACGTTGCTGTTTGAAATGTTTTTCTATGCTGTTTTTACACTGGCGTTGTTGGTTCGGGTAGATGCAGTGAAATTTACAGCGCCGATATTGGTTGCCCTCGCAGTGGCGTCGGTTTTTAAATCGGATGCATGGAATGTGGCTTTGTCTTTTTATGCCGATCCAATAG
>NZ_JBFTMK010000563.1:0-3272 GCF_056396965.1 Pseudomonas sp. 05N434 | reverse complement strand
GCGACACATCGGCCGACGTGCCGGCGGTGGTCGGGATCAGGATCAGCGGCGGGCTGGGCATGCGCAGGGTATCCACGCCCTCGAATTCAAGGATGTTGCGCCCGTGGGCGACGACGATGCCGATGCCCTTGCCGCAGTCCATCGGGCTGCCGCCGCCGACCGCGACGATCACATCGCAGTGATTCTCCCGGTACAGCTCGGCGCCGAGCATCACTTCCTCGATCCGCGGGTTGGGCGAAACGTCACTGTACACAAAGTAATCGATGCCCTGGGCTTGCAGGCTGGCCTCGACATCGGCGACCCAACCGGCGGCGATCACACCGGGGTCGCTGACCACCAGCACCTTGCGGGCGCCGAAGGTCTTGGCGTAATTGCCGACGTTATGCCGACAGCCGGCACCGAAGATGATTTCAGGTGAAACGAATTTACGCAGTTGACTGAGATTCTGGCTCATTGGAAAGCCTGTTTTTATTGTTTTGAAAGGTAAAGCCAACACTAAAGCATCCGGCTGCGAATGCAATCAGACCAATGGGTAGCAACTACCGGGGGTGGGGGCTTCGCGTTCGCAATTTATCCGCGATAGATCAGCCGCGAAGCCTTTTCATTGCGCAATGTCAGGTGTTCCATGCCCTGCCCCGGCGCGTCGGCTTCGTCCCGGGCCTTGAGGRTGACGCTGTGGTGCGGCGACTTGCTGCACACCGGGTCGGCGTTGCTCGCGTCCCCCGTGAGCATGAACGCCTGGCAGCGGCAGCCGCCCAGGTCCTTATGTTTTTCATCGCAGGAACGGCACGGCTCTTTCATCCAGTCATCGCCACGAAACCGGTTGAAACCGAAGGAGTCGTTCCAGATGTGTTCGACGCTGTGCTCGCGCACATTGGGGAACTGCACCGGCAGCTGACGCGCGCTATGACAAGGCAACGCCGTACCGTCCGGGGTGATGTCGAGAAACAGGTTGGCCCAGCCATTCATGCAGGTCTTGGGGCGCTCTTCGTAGTAGTCCGGGGTGACGAAAATCAGCTTGCACGGGTGGCCCTCGGCCTCAAGCCGCTGGCGATACTCGTTGGTGATGCGCTCGGCGCGCTGTAATTGTTCGCGGGTCGGCAACAGGCCGACGCGGTTGAGTTCGGCCCAGCCGTAGAACTGGCAGGTCGCCAACTCGACGAAATCCGCCTCCAGCTCCAGGCACAGTTCGATGATCTGCGCGATCTGGTCGATGTTGTGCCGATGGGTGACGAAGTTCAGCACCATCGGGTAGCCCTGGGCTTTCACCGCCCGGGCCATGGCCAGTTTCTGGGCGAAGGCCTTGCGTGATCCAGCGAGCATGTTGTTGACCGCTTCGTCGGCGGCCTGAAAGCTGATCTGGATGTGGTCCAGCCCGGCGACCTTGAAGTCGCGGACCTTCTGCTCGGTCAGGCCGATACCCGAGGTGATCAGGTTGGTGTAGTAACCCATGTCCCGCGCGGCCTTGATCAGCTCGGCCAGGTCCTGGCGCACCAACGGCTCGCCACCGGAAAACCCCAGTTGCGCGGCGCCCATCTCCCGGGCCTCGCGGAACACCCGGATCCACTCTTCCGTGCTCAACTCCTCACCCTGTTGGGCGAAATCCAAGGGATTGGAGCAATACGGGCATTGCAGCGGGCAGCGATAGGTCAGCTCCGCCAACAGCCACAACGGTGGGCCGGGTTGCTGCTCGATCGCGTTCACAGGGCGATCCCCCGGTGCCAGACCCGCTCGGCGGTGACCGTGTGATACGGCGGGCGGTCCAGCTCATAGGCCATGCTCATCGCGTCGAGCATGCTCCACAGCACATCAAGCTTGAACTGCAGAATCTCCAGCATGCGCTGCTGGCCCTCGACCGTGACGTAATGCGCCAGGGTGATGCGCAAGCCATGCTCGACATCGCGCCGGGCCTGGCTCAGGCGCGTACGGAAATAGTCGTAACCGGCCGGGTCGATCCATGGGTAATGGCTGGGCCAGGCGTCGAGCCGAGACTGATGGATCTGCGGCGCGAACAGCTCGGTCAGCGAACTGCTGGCCGCTTCCTGCCAGCAAGCACGGCGGGCGAAATTGACGTAGGCGTCCACGGCAAATCGCACACCCGGCAGCACCAACTCTTGCGAGAGAATTTGTTCGCGATCCAGCCCCACCGCTTCGCCCAGACGCAACCAGGCTTCGATGCCGCCTTCGCTGCCGGGGACACCGTCATGGTCGAGAATCCGTTGCAGCCATTCCCGCCGCACGTCGCGGTCCGGACAGTTGGCGAGAATGGCCGCGTCCTTCAGGGGAATGTTCACCTGATAGTAGAAGCGATTGGCGACCCAGCCCTGGATCTGCTCGCGGGTGGCGCGCCCGGCGTACATCGCTTGGTGGAATGGATGATGGATGTGGTAATAGGCGCCTTTGGCGCGCAGGGCCGCTTCGAATTCGGTGGGGGTCATGGGGGTGTCAGTCATTGCGGTTCTCCGGGGAATAACCGTTGGGTTCTGCGATGAGGCCATCCGCTACAGCTCAATACTCATGCCGTCATAAGCCACTTCAATCCCCCGCCGTTCCAGCAACGCCCGCTCGGCCGAGTCTTCGTCGAGGATCGGGTTGGTGTTGTTGATGTGGATCAGCACCTTGCGCTGGCGATTGAAGCCCTCCAGCACTTCGAGCATCCCGCCGGGACCGCTTTGCGGCAGGTGGCCCATTTCGCGGCCCAGGCTCTGGCCGACTTCACATACGCGCATTTCATCGTCGCGCCACAGCGTGCCGTCCAGCAGCAGGCAATCGGCGCGCTGCATCCAGCTCAATACCTCGGCGTCGACCTGCCCCAGACCCGGCGCATAGAACACCGATGCTCCGTTGCGCAGGTCTTCGATGAACAGGCCGATGGTGTCCCCCGGCTGCGGGTTGCCACGGTTGGGGGAATACGGCGGTGCGTTGCTGACCAATGGAATGGCGCGAAATTGCAGGTGTTGGCAGGCTGCGATGCTGAACGGCTCACGGTCCAGTTCGATCGGTTGCCACTGCAAACCACCGTTCCAGTGTTTGAGCATGGTGAACAACGGGAAGCCGCTGCTCAGGTCTTCATGCACCCGCTCGGTGCACCAGACCGAATGCGGGCAGCCTTCGCGCAGGCTCAACAGGCCGGTGCAATGGTCGATCTGACTGTCCAGCAGGACCACGCCGGCAATCGCCGTGTCACGCACGCGGCGGGCCGGTTGCAGCGTCGGGAAGCTTTCGAGTTGGGCGCGGATGTCTGGTGACGCATTGCAGAGTATCCATTCCAC
>NZ_JBFTMK010000562.1:0-3282 GCF_056396965.1 Pseudomonas sp. 05N434 | reverse complement strand
GTATTTGTCAGCGCGGCCTGCGAGCGCATTTTCGGTTACACCCCCGACGAGCTGATCGGCCAGTCGATGATCGATCTGGTTCACCCTGCCGACCGACAGCGTACCCTCGACGCCGCGCGCGAGATCATGGGGGGCGAACCCAAGCTCAACTTTGAAAATCGTTACCTGCGCAAGGACGGCCGGGTGGTGCACATTCTCTGGTCGGCACGTTGGTCGGAGGTCGATCAGTTGCGTATCGCCGTGGCGCGCGACATCACCGAGCGCAAACAGGCCGAGTCCCGACAAGCGGCGCTGTATGCGATCTCCGAAGCAGCCCACGCGGCGGAAGATTTGCTGGCGCTGTTCAAACGCATCCATTCGATCATCGGCGAATGGCTGCCGGCGTTGAATTTCTCCGTGGCACTGTATGACGAGCACTGCGCGCGGCTGAATTTCCCCTATCACGTCGACGACCATGAGCTGCAACCCGAGGATCCCGGGACTGTTACCGGGCGTTTGTGCGCAGAAGTGATTCGCAGTGGCTTGCCGATTCTGCTGACCCCGGATCAGGACAATCTGCCGGAAGGGTTTGCGGCATTGGTCAAGGGCCAGGACTCACCCTGCTGGCTGGGCGTGCCGTTGAGTTCGCAAAACGGCACCATCGGCGCTCTGATCGTCAAAAGCGTGCCGGGCGGCGAGCGCTACACCGAGCAAGACAAGGAGTTGCTGCAGTATGTTTGCGCTCAGGTCGCGACCGCGATCGAGCGTAAGCAATTGCACGCCCGGCTCCAGCGCATGGCCCAGTACGATCAACTGACTCAGCTGCCCAATCGCGAATTGCTGCGCGAACGCCTGAAAGCTTCGCTGGCGCTGGCCCGGGCAGACTCCGGTCGAATGGCGTTGCTCTATGTCGACCTTGACCGCTTCAAGCAAGTCAACGACACCCTCGGTCATGCGGTCGGCGACATGTTGCTGCAAGCGGTCGCCAATCGGCTCAAGGGCTGCGTGCGCGAAACCGACACGGTGGCGCGCATTGGTGGTGATGAATTTGTCGTGTTGTTGCACAACATCCACGCCGCCGAAGATGCCGAGAATGTGGCGGGGAAAATCCGCCAGGTGCTGGTTCAGCCCCTGCGTCTGGACGGGCACAACCTGACGATCCAGCCGAGCATCGGCGTCGCGCGATACCCCGAACATGGCACCGAAGAAAAGCAGCTGTTCAGGCATGCCGATGAGGCAATGTACGCCGCCAAGCGCCAGCACCATTCACGTCTCGGGGTCTGAAAATCCGTCACCGTTCGTCGCGATGCTGCCAGGTTTTCTAAACCTTTTCAGGTATGGAAATTCATATCCTATGCGGGCGTCTGCTCGCTGTGATCATCACCAAGAGGATGAGAACCATGCCTACTTCAAAACATCCGACCCCGGGTAGCGCCATCGATCGAACGAAGGCGTCTGAAGCCAATCGCAAAGGTGGGAAAACTACCACGACGACTGTTGATAAAGACCCTGCCAAAGGCGGCATGGGCCGCAAAGGCGGTCAGAAAACTCCGTAATAGGTGAAGGTAGTTTTGTTTAATGGACGGGGGCGCAAGCTCCCGTTTGAATTTTCAGGAAGGAGGGCGCGACCATGAGCCGGATGGCCACCCGTTTACGCAATGCCGGTTTTGCCACGTTACTGGGCCTGTGCGCCAGCAGTGCCTTTGCCCAGTCTCCCGCCGAATTCGTCAATGAGGCGTCGGCCCAAGGCATGGCCGACATCGAAGCCAGCCGCCTGGCGCACCAGAAAACCGCATCCAAAGAGGTCAAGGATTACACCATCGTGGTGATCAACGATCGCACCACCGCCAACCAGCATCTGGCGAAAATTGCCAAGCAACTCGATTTACCGGTCGCACCACGCGAAGAGGTGGTCGACAAGGCCAAAGCCTTGATACCGGAGATTAAGGACGATACCTCTTTCGATCAGGCGTACGTCGACAGTCAGGTAAAAACCACCCAGGAAGCCATCGAGCAACTTCAACAACAAGCGCAGACCACGGACGTGCCGCAAATCAAAGCGTTCGCCGAAGAAACCCTGCCCAAGCTGCAAAACCATCTGCAAATGGCCAGGGCGCTGCAAGCCAGTCGTTAGTCAGTCTGTTGCGCGGGTGACGTCGGTCACCCGCTGCCGGGATCAATCCTGATTCGAATCCTTCTTGGTTTCCTCGACGACCGTGCCGTCCAGGGAAATCGTTTCCCCCTCGCCGAGGGTGCGATATTTCTTTCTCAACGCTTCCAGCTGTTTGAGGTCCAGGGACTCGAGCCCCAGCATCGCGTTCTGCGCGTCCTTGGTCACCCGCAATAACTCATCGATCTTCAGGTGCAAAATGTCCGTGTCACGGTTCTGGGTGTTCTGGATCAGGAACACCATCAGGAAGGTGATGATCGTGGTCGAGGTGTTGATGATCAGTTGCCAGGTATCGTTGAAATGAAAAAACGGCCCACTCAGGCCCCAAAGGACAATCAGAATGATCGCCCCCATAAATGTCCGGGGTTGGCCCGCCCATAGGGAGAGTTTCTGTGCGATTTTCGCGAATTTCATTGCCGTGCTCCTTACAGGGATGCGCCTGATTTTCAGACCGCACGGGTGTCATGAAAATTCTGTTTGAAAGCCCCGTGGTTGATGAAAAGCCGGGGCTTTGAAAAGCACTTGCTGCGTTTGGAATCTTTAGAGGTATAGAGGCCTGACGTTTGACATGAGAGCCTTGGCCAGGCTTGCCAGAACAGCCTTACGATGGGCGGGTTAGACCTTAGGGACAGGTAGCCAGAGGCCAACCGACGCGCGCTGCACGGAGGAGGCTGGCCTTAACAACCAAGCGGTGAAATGGGGCAATAACGAAGATGTAGGCCCGGCCTAGACGGTTGTGGCACTGGACCACGGTTGAAAAAACGAGTTGGCGACTGCCTTCTGGCTCTGCCTCTCCAGAACATAGGATCGATATCCGGAAGTCGAGGTGTTTGTCGTCCTCTCCCAACACGATTTCAGTCTGGTTCGTGCTGTAGACCTTGAAGATTCCAATCCGATTAGCAAGTGATGCCAAATGTTTGGTTGTCTTGAGACCAAAACAGGCAACGATAGTGTCTCGGACTTTCATGAGCCATCCGATCCAGGATGGCTGGTGGGAAAGGATGAATCGAGCTAGCAAATCTGGATTGCTGGATGTGCCCGCAGGGAGCCGAATCGCAAAAGCGTCCGCTAGGTTCATTGACTTGTAAAGGTGGGTGATGCCGGACCTCGAGGGGACTGGCACGGACATAATG
>NZ_JBFTMK010000561.1:0-3289 GCF_056396965.1 Pseudomonas sp. 05N434 | reverse complement strand
GAGGGGCAGATGCCCTTCAGCTAAAAAGACAAAAGCCTACAGGAGTGTTCACCGTGAACCGCCTGCTATTGAACTGCGACATCGGCGAGAGTTTCGGCAACTGGACCATGGGTCTGGACGCCGAGGTCATGCCCTTCATCGACTGCGCCAACATCGCCTGCGGTTTCCATGCCGGCGACCCGAGCATCATGCGCAAGACCGTCAGCCTGGCCCTGAGCAACGGCGTGCAGATCGGCGCGCATCCGGCCTATCAGGATCTGGTCGGTTTCGGCCGCCGCTCCATGGCGTATACCGCCCAGGAACTGCAGGACCTGTTGCACTACCAGATTGGTGCCCTCGACGGCATTTGCCGGGCTCAGGGCGGGCGGGTGAGTTACGTCAAACCCCACGGCGCGATGTACAACGACATGATGGCCAACCCGGCGCAATTGCGCGCGGTGATCCAGGCCGTGGCGGCCTATGACCGGACACTGCCGCTGATGCTGATGGCCACCCGCGACAACAGCGCCGCCCAGCAGTTGGGCGACGAATACGGTGTGACCCTGTGGTTTGAAGCCTTCGCCGATCGCGCTTACGACAGCGCCGGAATGCTGGTCTCGCGGCAACTGCCGGGTGCCGTGCATCACGATCCCGAGAAAATCATCGAACAGGCGCTGATCATTGCCCGCGGTGACAACCTCACGGCCAGCGATGGCAGCGCCTTGCACCTGCAGGCCAATACCTTGTGCGTACACGGCGACAACGCCAGTTCGGTGGCCGCCGTGCGGCGCATTCGCGAGGCCTTGAATCAGCAGAGCGCATCATGAAGCCACGGGTGGAAGTGGTGGCGCTCGATTGCCTGATGGTGCGCCTGTTCGATGAAATTGCCGAGGCCAACATGCCGTGGATGCTGGCTGCCAGTGAGCGTTTGCGAGAAGCATTCGCCAGCCATTTGATCGATCTGGTGCCGTCCTACACGACGCTGATGGTGCATTACGATCTGATGGCATTGAACCCGGCCCAGGCCCGGGAGTTGATCGCTCAAGCCCTGATCGATCTGACGCCCAACGCTCGGGCCAAGGGTAAATGCCATGTGCTGCCGGTCTGGTATGACCCGAGTGTCGGTCCGGAACTTGGCTTGTTATCTCAACGCAGCGGACTAACGGTGCAAGAGGTAATCCGCCGCCATAGCGAACACGAGTATCAAGTGTTCGCGTTGGGCTTCGCGCCGGGGTTCGCGTTCATGGGGTTGGTGGAAGAAGTGTTGGCCGCACCGCGTCTGAGTACCCCGCGCAAAAAAGTCGCCGCCGGCAGTGTCGGCATCGCCGAACGCCAGACGGCGGCTTATCCGGTAGTGTCCCCCGGCGGCTGGAACCTGATCGGTCGCACACCGGCCAAATTGTTCGACCGTGAACGCGACGGCTACAGCTTGATGCAACCGGGCGACACGGTGCGCTTCGAGGCGGTCAGTCATGCCGAGTTCATCAACCTGGGCGGTGACGACACGCCGTTGGAGACCTTGGCATGAGCCGACTGACGATTGAAGCAAGTACACCGCTTTGCCTGTTGCAGGACGCCGGGCGATTTGGTGTGCGGCATCTGGGCGTGACCCAGGGCGGCGGACTGGATTGGCGATCGATGTCGTGGGCCAATTGGCTGTTGGGTAACGGGCTGGATGCGTCGGTGATCGAAATTACCCTCGGCGGGTTCAGTGTGGTGGCCGAGGACGATTGCTTGCTGGCATTGGCTGGTGCCGATCTTGGGGCGCAGATTGATGGCCAGCCCTTGGCGCCGTGGCGCAGTTTCAAACTGGGCAAAGGTCAACGATTGCAATTCACGCAACCGTTGCTTGGCGCTCGGGCGTACCTCGCGGCACCAGGCGGGTTTGATGCGCCGAAGGTGCTGGGCAGCACTGCGACTGTGGTGCGTGAGGAACTCGGCGGCCTCGACGGCATGGGCCGGGCGTTGGCCAAGGGATCGTCGTTGAAGTACTCCACCGAGGCGCCGCTGCTGGTACGGGAACTGCCTCGCGAGCACGTTCCGGATTTCAACCTCGATACGCCGCTGGACCTGGTGCTTGGTGCGCAAATCGGTGAATTCAGCGGGCAGAGTCTGTTTGACGCATTCAACAGCGTCTGGACCCTCGACAGTCGCGCCGATCGCATGGGCATTCGTCTGTTGGGAGCGGCATTGCAGTATCAGGGCAAGCCGATGATTTCCGAAGGCATCCCGCTGGGGGCGGTCCAGGTGCCGCCGGATGGGCAGCCGATTGTGCTGCTCAATGACCGGCAGACCATTGGCGGTTATCCGCGGTTGGGGGCGTTGACACCGTTGGCGTTGGCGCGGCTGGCGCAGTGTCTGCCGGGGGCGACGGTGCGGTTGAAACCGGTGGTGCAGGACGTCGCGCATCGCGAACAAGTCGAGTATTTGCGCCGGTTTTAACTGTGGCAAGGGGGCGTTCCGACAAGCCCCCCTCGCCATAGATGCAATGCTCTACTTGGAAAGAAACCGCATCCCTTCCTCCAACCCCCGCAACGTCAGCGGATACATTTGATCATCGATCAAATCCCGCACGATGTTGGTCGACGAGGTATAGCCCCAGGTGTCTTTCGGGTACGGGTTGATCCAGATGAGCTTCTTGTACTTTTCCTTGAAGCGCTGCATCCACACGTAACCGGCTTCTTCGTTCCAGTGCTCGACGCTGCCGCCGGCCTGGGTGATTTCATAGGGCGCCATGGCGGCGTCGCCGATGAAGATCACTTTGTAGTCGGCGCCGTACTTGTGCAGCAAGTCCTGGGTGGCGGTGCGCTCGGAGGTGCGGCGCATGTTGTTCTTCCACACCGATTCATAAATGAAGTTGTGGAAGTAGAAGTACTCCAGATGCTTGAACTCGGTCTTGCAGGCCGAGAACAGCTCTTCGCAGATCTTCACGTGGGCATCCATCGAGCCGCCGATGTCGAACAGCAGCAGCAACTTGACGGTGTTGCGCCRCTCCGGACGCATCTGGATGTTCAACAACCCGGCATCGCGCGCGGTGTGGTCGATGGTGCCGTCGATGTCCAGTTCTTCCGCCGCGCCCTGACGGGCGAATTTACGCAAGCGACGCAGGGCGACCTTGATGTTGCGCGTGCCCAGTTCCACCGAATCGTCGAGGTTCTTGTACTCGCGCTGATCCCAGACTTTCACCGCTTTGCCCTGACGCTTACCGGCATCGCCGACCCGAATGCCTTCCGGGTTGAAACCGCCGGAACCGAACGGGCTGGTGCCGCCGGTGCCGATCCATTTGTTGCCGCCGGCATGGCGTTCTTTC
>NZ_JBFTMK010000560.1:0-3301 GCF_056396965.1 Pseudomonas sp. 05N434 | reverse complement strand
GACGCACGCCGCACCATCGACAGGTGCGGCGTGACATCGGTTCAGCTGTAGAACGTCGGGTGAACGCCTTTGTGAGCCTCGATTTCCAACCGCATATCAGCCACCAGCGATGCAATTGCATGGGGACTGTCCAGTGTCCATACCGGTACGTGAGTGGCCACCAGATCCACTTTGCCGGTCATGCAATCGCAGACCCGAATCGTCAGGAACTGGTCTGCCTCCATGCTACAGGTGCACACGGCGGGCAGAAAACTTTGCTCGATGATGTTTTGGATTTCCAGGGGTGATAGGAACATCGCTACCTCCCTCACGCCAGATGGATGCCGGGCAAATGCTCCGTCATTTCACCCTTTAGCCTGAAAATTCTAATCCTCATTAGCGGGTGTCTCAAGGCTGTGACAGGTTGCTCGTCGTCTCATCGGGCTGTCGCGATTTGCGACACCTCCAAGCGAGTCGCCCGCCCCCTCGCATCACTCAAAACCCCGCCGACACTGGGCGATCAGCCCCTTCCCGGCACTTGGCACAGCCATTGCCAAACATTGAGCAAGCCCCCGTTTTCACGCACAACAAGAGGTCTTGCCATGCCCCTCCCTTATCTGCTTCCCGCCACCTCGGCGTTCATCCAGCGCGCACCGCGCATGCTCATTGGCGGTGACTGGGTCGAGGCCGCCGACGGCCAGACCATGCCCCTGCGCCAAGGGTGATGTCTTGCAGGCCGCTGCCCTTGAGACGGTCGGCGCGACCTTCGACGGCGAGGATGGTGGCGTCGGAATTGGCGAGGATGATCAGCCCTTCCTTGCCTTGGCGATCGGCCAGATAGTCGATGGCCGGCATCGCCGCATCGATCAACAACCGATTGCTCGCCAGCAGCCCGTCGAGACTGGCGCTCGAGAGTGTCGAGCTTAGCCTTTCAATACCCGCGCCAGCGTCGACTTCACTTTGCCCATGCCATCATGCAGTGCCTGTTCAATCTCGGCCATGGTAATGACCGCCGTCGATTTGCCCGCCGCGGGGTTCACCACCAGCGCCAGACAGGCATAGTCCAGTTCCAGTTCACGCGCCAATGCAGCTTCTGGCATACCGGTCATGCCGACGATGTCGCAACCGTCACGTTCCAGCCTCGCGATTTCAGCAACTGTTTCCAGACGTGGCCCTTGAGTGCAGGCGTACACGCCATGGCTGCTATAGCCGACGCCTTCAGCCGCCAACGCCGCGATTAATCGCTGACGCAGGGGTTCGCTGTAGGGATAGCTGAAGTCGATGTGTGTAACGTGTTCCAGGTCATCGGCGAAATAGGTGTGTTCGCGACCGCTGGTGTAGTCGATCAATTGATGCGGCACGCAGAAATGCYCGGTGCCCATCGCGGCATGAATCCCGCCCACGGCGTTGACCGCGAGAATCGCTTCAGCTCCGGCCTGCTTCAAGGCCCACAGATTGGCGCGGTAGTTCACCTGATGCGGCGGGAAGCGGTGCGGGTGGCCGTGACGTGCGAGAAACAGTACTTCCTTGCCGGCGTACTCACCGATCTGCACCTCGGCCGAAGGCGCACCGTAAGGGGTGTCCACCGCCAATGACTGACGAATGCTCAAGCCTTCGAGTTGAGTCAGGCCGGTGCCACCGATAATCGCGTAAACCGTCATAACGAAAAGTCCTTAATCAATCAATTGAGCTTCTTTGAGCGCGCCGACGGCCGTCAGCCAGCGCGGGTCTTGACGGTATTCGGTGCTGGCGTACGCCTGCCCACGCATCCGCGCGATACGCGCCGAAGGCTTGACCTTCAACCGCTGGGCGGCACTCAAAGCCAACTCGGCAGCCGCACGGTCGTTGCACACCAGGCCCATGTCGCAACCGGCGGTCAATGCCGCTTCGATGCGACTGGCGGCATCGCCCACCACGTGCGCACCGGCCATCGACAGGTCGTCGCTGAAGATCACGCCATCAAACTGCAGCTCGCCGCGCAGGATGTCCTGCAACCAGCGACGGGAGAAGCCGGCAGGCTGGGAATCGACTTGTGGATAAATAACGTGGGCCGGCATGACGGCGGCCAATTGCTTGCTCAATCGCGCGAATGGCACCAGGTCGTTGGCGCGGATCTCTTCGAGGCTGCGCTCGTCGTTGGGAATCGCAACGTGGGAATCGGCCTCGGCCCAGCCATGACCGGGGAAATGCTTGCCGGTGGCAGCCATCCCGGCGCTGTTCATGCCGCGGATGAATGCACCGGCGAGCAAGGCTGCGCGCTCGGGATCACCTTCGAACGAACGGGTACCGACCACCGCACTGCGCTGGTAATCCAGATCCAGCACCGGGGCGAAGCTCAGGTCGAGACCGACCGCGAGCACTTCGGTCGCCATGATCCAGCCGCACTGTTCGGCCAGGTATTCGGCATTCGGGTTGTCGGCGATGGCGCGCATGGCGGGCAGTCGCACGAAGCCCTGACGCAGCCGCTGAACCCGACCGCCCTCCTGGTCGACCGCCAGCAGCAGATCGGGACGAATGGCGCGGATCGCGGCGCTCAATTCGCGCACCTGACGCGGGTGTTCGATGTTGCGGGCAAAAATGATCAGGCCGCCCACTTCGGGCTGGCGCAACAATTGGCGATCTTCAGACGTCAGCCAGGTACCGGCGACGTCCACCATCAACGAGCCTTGCAGGCCAGCAGTCATGGAAATTCCTTGAATACGATAAACCCGGCTCGCACGAATTCGCCGCCATGGGCTGAGCCCGGCAGGTCGGCGATATCAATGAGGGGGTTCAAAACGAGAGTCGGCATGGGCGCCTAGCTTAGCGGATGTCCGCCACCGCGCCCACCCGTGTGCGGTTAAACCTTGGCGGCTACCGGAGTCGATTTACTGCGCGGACGCAATTGCGCGGCGGCCATGGCGGTGTCGGTGACGCCGGTTTCGGCACGCATGCCCGCAGCCAGGAATGGCACCATCAGACGCATCACTTGCTCGATGGAAGTGTTGACGCCGAAATCGGTCTCGGCAATCGCACGCAAGGCCTTGATCCCCGACATGCTGAATGCCGCTGCACCGAGCATGAAGTGCACGCGCCAGAACAGTTCGATCGGAGGAATGCGTGGCGCGGCTTCGTTGACCAGCAGCATGTAGCGGCGGAAAACCTTGCCGTACATATCTTCCAGATAACGACGCAAGTGCCCTTGGCTCTGACTGAAAGCCAGCCCCAGCAAACGCATGAAAATGGACAGGTCGTTGCCGCTGCGTGGTTGCACCACCAAGGCTTGCTCGACGAGGATCTCCAGCAATTCTTCGAGGGTCGGTTTGTTCTCGGGTTTCGGGTT
>NZ_JBFTMK010000559.1:0-3301 GCF_056396965.1 Pseudomonas sp. 05N434 | reverse complement strand
GTTGAAAAAATTGGCCGGTTGTAAGTGGGAAATACAGAAGAGGGGGGCGCCGAGTGCATTCAGAAGGCTGCATCGTGAGCGTCCATAGCTTCCGTCAAGCTCCGATACCCATCGCTCCGATCGCGCGGCGAAACCTCGATGAATAGCTCAATCAACTGACTATCAAGGAAGGTTTGATTAGAGGTGTCCAATGGCAGGTTAAAAAAATCAGCGCTTTGTACTGTGTACAGTGAGGTTTGGAAATTCAAAAAACAGACGTATCTCACTGCCGCCGAATCGCTGAGCCGGCGCCATGTGATGATTTGTTGGTAGGTGTCTCCAAGAAAGCCCATGTTCATTTACCCTCTTACTATGCTGGAACGCAGCAGGTGAAGGTATAGCAGTTACATATCACTCTTTGCTCTGGCTACGCGTAAGTCTGTCGATCCTTGGGCATCGATGGCGGTTTCTGGCCGTAATCGGCGAAATCTGAATGACCGCTTTTGGCCGATTCTGTTGAAAAAGTCGGTCTGCCCAAACTGCCTGATCATTGACTGGTGAAAACACCTTTTTTGCACGCTGCTACGTGAAATCTGAGTCCGGAAGCCACTGCAAAAAGTAAAGATTTCAATCTCGGACGCGTACTTTTCTGATACGCAAACCATGGCCGACTTTTTCAACAGAATCGGCCGATAGCTGCCTGAATCAGGCGTCGCCTAGCAGCATGATATGAGTAGCATGGACATCCTCTGTTCGCATGAAACCGCAGTGCAGGTAAAACGCGTCTCCTTCAGACGTATCGGTGGAAAGACGTACGTTCTGAAAGCGAAGAGTGGCATGTGCGACCAGCGCTTTTACTAGCGTTTGACCCACGTGTTGCCCCCTTGAAGAAGCTGCTACGTAAACCCGTCGCAGCCTTGCCGTATTAGTCTCGCCATATGGATCAACTGAAAGGCCTCCGATACCTATCAGTTGCTGGGTGAAATACGCCGCCATAAGACATTCTCCGGGTGCATCGAAGCGATTCGCTCCGGAGTGCCATTCGGCAATCAGCCGAGTGAGAAACCTGAAACCCTCTCCAACTGCCTCTTTTTCCAAGGCTAGAATCTGTGGCGGCAGGTGCGTGATCTGATGAATTTCGACTTGTTTCATGCATCGTCCTTGATTCGGTGTGAAACCGTTTTGGTTGGTCGAGAATCTTCGTGTGCACACTATGAGAGATGCAAGTGGCAGTTATCGACCCAATGCTGCCATCGACGACTCAGCTTATGGCATGTGTAGAATAGTGTTTTCCCCATTTTCAAAGGAATGATCCAGTGATCACTTGCCACGTCAGGTATGTAATCGATCCCTACCAGATCCCGGCTTTCGAAAGCTATTCTCGCCATTGGATTCGTGTGGTGAACCGTATGGGAGGGAACCACCACGGCTACTTTCTACCAGCCGAAGGCGCCAACAATATCGCTTACTGTATATTCAGCTTTTCCAGCCTGGCAGATTATGAGCAGTACCGTAGGGAGGCCGGAGTAGATCCTGAGTGCGTTCAATTGGTGACGCAGGCTACCGAGCAAAAATTCATCCTGAGCTACGAGCGCAGTTTCCTTCGTCCCATTCTTGATTGAACTGACTGTTTTCGACCCAAAGCTGCCGGTGGCGATAGATAGTCAAAAACGGCCAAGTGCGGACTGACACACGGATTCCGTCCATTTGCGCGAGCCAATGGGCACTCCGTAACAACCGCTGAACCTAACGACTTTCGTAGAGAGGCTGCCGATGCAGGACATTCCAACCATGTACGGTAACCACACGCTACGGAGAACTAAGGTATCGCTAATCTATCGCAGGACGAAGAACCTGAGAGCAGTGCAACTCCTGCTTGGCCGTACGAAGCTTGAATGTACCGTTAGATACTTGGGGATCGAGGTCGATGACGCCCTGGAAATGGCGGAACAGACGGACGTCTGACCACCCAACGGTCGAGACTAGACCGTTGCAGTCTCTTGCCAGGCTCTAGGTCGCCAATGCTATATGACCAGTAGGAAGGATTTGTTCAAGCATTGCTTGGCGAGGTACCAATCGCTGCAGATCCTTCATCGTGACGTTCCAGCTATCCAGGCGTCTATAACTTCGTAGCCAAGGTTGGCTCTCATCCTGGAAGAGGGAGATCTTTTATGATCATTAAACCGCGCGTTCGCGGCTTTGTCTGTGTGACTACCCACCCCACTGGCTGCGAAGCCAACGTCAAGAATCAGATCGATTACGTTACTACGAAAGGATTGATCACCGGGGGGCCAAAGAACGTACTGGTGATTGGTGCATCGACCGGATACGGACTTGCTGCGCGTATAACGGCAGCTTTTGGTTGTGGCGCCAGCACTCTCGGTGTGTTTTTCGAACGTGAAGGCGATGAGGGCAAGCTCGGCACCGCCGGCTGGTACAACACAGCGGCCTTTCACACGTTTGCCGAGTCCGACGGCCTCTACGCCAAGAGCATCAACGGCGATGCTTTTTCCGATGAGATCAAACAGAAGACTATCGACGTTATCAAGCGCGACTTCGGGAAGGTCGACCTGGTTGTTTACAGTCTTGCCGCACCGCGCCGGACACACCCCAAGACGGGTGAAGTACTCAGTTCTACCCTCAAGCCGCTCGACAAGGCCGTGACCTTGCGGGGCCTGGATACTGATAAGGAAGTGGTCAAGGACACCACGCTACAACCCGCGATCCAAAGCGAAATCGATGGCACGGTGGCCGTGATGGGCGGCGAAGATTGGCAGATGTGGATCGATGCCTTGCACGAAGCGGGTGTTCTGGCTGATGGGGCGAAAACGACCGCGTTCACTTATCTGGGCGAAAAGCTGACTCATGACATCTACTGGAACGGCTCCATTGGTGCGGCCAAGAAGGACCTGGATCAGAAAGTCCTTGGTATCCGTGAACGGTTGGCTGTTCTGGGAGGCGACGCGCGGGTCTCGGTATTGAAAGCGGTGGTTACCCAGGCAAGTTCAGCTATCCCGATCATGCCGCTGTATCTGTCATTGTTGTTCAAAGTCATGAAGGAGCAGGGCACACACGAGGGATGCGTCGAGCAGGTCTACGCGCTCTACAAAGACAGCTTGTACGGCCATTCTCCAGTTATGGATCAAGAGGGTCGCCTGCGCGCGGACTACAAGGAGCTGGCTCCCGAAGTCCAGGATCGGGTCAAGCAACTATGGGATCAGGTCAGCAATGACAACCTTTATGAACTTACTGATTTTGTCGGTTACAAGGCGGAGTTCCTGCGTCTCTTCGGTTTCGGGATCGAAGGGGTGGACTACGAGGC
>NZ_JBFTMK010000558.1:0-3302 GCF_056396965.1 Pseudomonas sp. 05N434 | reverse complement strand
GATTAGATCTGGGTCTAACGATTTTTGAAGGTCCTCAAGTTGAAGCTTTATTGCTAATATTTCTTCACTTCGTGCAGAAGTTTCAATGATTATATTTTGGTTTGTGGGGTTGGAGTTTGTTTGCTCATTACTGTACGTGTTTTGGGTTATTCTAATGGCTCTATCAAAGCCTGTTTGTAAGTACCAGTAGAGTAGGTTGCCTAGGCCCAGAACGATTAATGCCACTGGAGCATAGGTAAATATGGTCTTCGTTACAAAATTATCAAAGGCAGGGAAGAAGCCTTGACTCGAGGGGAGTTGAAAAAATATTGGATAAGCTAACAATACAGCAGCTAGTAGTATCGGTGCGAAGGAAGCCGCGATTCTGTTACGGCGATTGCGTTCGGTTTCTATTATATCTTCAATATAAAAATCTTTTTCTTTATTCATAATCGTTGGCTCAACCTGCAAATTTGAAGGCATTGTGCCATGAATCCTCAATGGTGTATTTCGACTCGGCGGCGAACGATCCTTGGCTGATTTGTATGAGTTTTAGCTCCACACCTCCCGATACCTGCTCTTAGCCGTCGCCTGAGACTGCCGACGTCAGTCCAATGCTTTGAGCGCGAGGACAATTTTTGTTCTCACCTCTTGCGTGACTGCTAACGATAACGCATCATGAATTTGTCGTGACTGCTAACGGAGGTTTTTGTGAAGAAAGAAGTTTCGAGAAATCCACTGTCCGCAGCTGATCGTCAGAGGATTTACAAGGATCGTCAGCGAGAGGCTGGATTCAGGCAGACAACAGTATGGATTCACGGCGAAACAGAGGAGGAGGGTAGGCAGGCAGCCAGGGATGGCAAGCCACTCAAGCCGATGGGCACGAAAGACCCGCTGAGCTGGGCAGCGGGATGGATCAGCGAGAAGGGCAAGCAGTAATCGTTGAAGCGGTGGCTCAGATTTGAGCCATCAGAGAAGAGGTGCCGAGCCGCTGCGTCAACAGCGGCCCGGCGATCACACGACGACTCTTGAAGGTGAACGTCATGCAATTCAAACAGAATACCATCCAAATCCTCAATGCGCGTGGGGAAGTAATAGGCTCGATGAGTCTACCGGCCGATATCAAACTGACCGATCTGGCCCCGTTGAAAATGCTCGGTGCCGTCAACGTGAGGGTGGTGCCTTGCACCGTCCCATTCAGTGGGATCATCGCTGGAGGTGTGCAATGAGCCAGGCCACCGCTCGCATCGCCGACGAAGCCCTTGAGCTGCTGCGTGCCACACACGAACGCATCAGCAATATGCGTGTGTTGTTCAACGCCATTACGAAGGACCTGAAGCACGGCAAGTCGCACGATATCGAAGAGCTGGCCAGCCTCGGCAGCTTTCTCGGGTACGACTGGGCGAACTACGTCGACAGTGAAGTCGAGCAGATGCAGAAGGCGCTCGACGCGGTGGAGGTGGCCCAATGAGCGCGGCTATTCGATCACGGGAGGACCTGAGCTTCACTCAGCGCGATGATGCCGGCCGGCTCATCAATTGGCCGCGGTACAACTACGGCGTGCCTGGGGACTGGGAAAAGGGTATCGCCTGCTTCGATGTCGAGATTTCCGAGCTGGCTGCTCACGACGAAACAGAGGCATTCCATGCGATTCAGTTCGCGATCGTGGGGATGGGAGGGCGGTGCACGAGTCTGGAGACGGGATTCATCGACCGGGTGGCCCGGGCGGCGGTGATTGGTCTCCGTTCGCTGCGGTCTGGTGCTGAGCAGTTCGCTCCTACGGATCTGGACTGACCACCGGCTATTCCGACAGCAATAATCAGGGCACTACCCCGCAACAGGGTGGTGCCTTTTTGTATCTGGCTCCCACCGGCGGCGGAGGGGCAATGCCTGTTTTGACAGACTGGTATGGTAGATATTTATAAGGGTGTATTGATTCGATACAGGAAGAATTGATTTAGTGGTATTGAATCAATACACGATGGGTTGATTTCTGAACACAACCGGACATAACAGTACTGTTGGTTTTTCTACGTGTATTGATTCGATACCGCTCTGTGTATTGATTGGATACCGGATCAAATCGAATTTGTCAGGTCTCGGACCGTTCTCGGCGGGGCGCTAGTTGGGGATATTTCGAGTTCTTTGCCTGGGCAATCATCGATCGAATACCAAGAAAGCGCGTACAGCGCGCACCGCGAGCCGTGCCGGGAGAAAACGCTGCTTCGGGTCTGGATGATCCACCCCCCATTCAAGAGATCAGTCAGCGCCTTTTGCAAAATGTTCGGAGAGCTCACTCCCCACACTTTCGCCATTGTTCTTGTGGCTGACAGGTCACCGTTGTTATTCCCGTTGTACTGCATGTGCAGCTCCATCAAAACCCCCCTGGCGGTGAAGCTCAGCGCACGATAGGGGGCAGACTGCCCCATCTGCCACAACATCATGGCAAACGGTTTGGCCTTGGGTTTGAACCCCTTTCTTTTTGTTGCCATAAGGCCGCTCACAGGCAGGCGCAGAAACGCCCTCAGCATTGAGGGCATCTCCGCGATCTTGGATTACGACGCTTCGCGCATGAGGATGTACTTCGCCACCCGGTGAGGGGGACGGCCTGGTTCCGTGGACTGATAAGTCCAGTATGTGCGGATCTCGAAACCCCTTTTCCTGAGGCGGCGGATGGTGTTTGGCGGCTGGACGATATCCAGTTCTTTGGCGGCCTCGATGGTCGATACCGGACCGTTTCGCAGCGCTTCGATCATCTTACGGTCTTGCTCAGTCGAAGAATGGCGTGTCATAGTTTGCCTCTCACGTTGGTGCTATCCAGTGTGTTTTCGCTAAGGCGGTGCTCGAACACCGCCTTAGCGCTCTCTCTTTCAGCCAGCCCGAATCTAGGGGCGGCCCTCCTGATTCAAACCCTTCTTGCCTCGCGCTGCGTTGTGCTAGCTCGATCACCGCGCTCCTACCTTTGCTGCGCGCTCAATAAACGCCTTGAGCTCGGATGCCAGAGCCAGGCGCCTGCGGCCGATTTTGAAAGTCTTGATTTCACCCTGGGCAATCAATTCGTACGTTGCCGACCTAGAGATGCCCAAAATCCGGGCGGACTCCTCAACGCTTACGGAAAGCGGTGCCATCTGTTGAGCTTGTTCCATGGTTGTCTCCCTAAATTCCGACGCCGAAGAAGGTGCCAGATGTTGCTAGGTTACAATGCATAAATCTATCAGTGCAAGCAAATGCTAAACAGTCTCGTACTCGCATGGATTGACAGTGGTTTGCGTGTCGCGCAAGCTGTGTCCGTCAGGTCAGTTAAACTGACCTTTACAGAGCAG
>NZ_JBFTMK010000557.1:0-3308 GCF_056396965.1 Pseudomonas sp. 05N434 | reverse complement strand
AGTTGGTTCTGAATGCCGCCGCCGTAATAGGCGATCGCCACGTCGACGAAACCGTTGGCTGCGGTGTTGTACGACAGCATGCCGCCGAAGCAGTAACCGATGGAGGCGATCCTGCCGTCGAGCCCGGTATGCGTCTTCAGGGTATCGATGGCCAGTTTGATGTCAGCCTGGGCTTTATAGCGGTCGGTGGCGTTCATCAATTCGACGGCGCGTTTCCAGCCGGCTTCGTCGTAGCCCAGTTCGATACGGTGGCCGTGGCGCCAGAACAGATCCGGCGCTATGACCAGATAGCCATCGGCGGCGTATTGCTCGGCGACCGAGCGGATGTGCTCGTTGACCCCGAAGATTTCCTGAATCAGCACGATCCCCGGCCCTTTACGGGTGTGGGGGATGGCCAGGTAAGCGCCGAAGGTGCCTTCGGGGCTGCTGATTTCGATCCATTGGCTGGTTACGCTCATGATGGCTCCTTTGCATAAGTTGGATGGGGTATCGAGACGCTGGCGCCTCAGCGGTGACTGCGCCGCCAGAAGAGTCGAGCCAACAACGCGTCCATGCTGAGTTTGCCGGCCCCCGAGAACAACAACGGCATGAGGGCTGCGAGGTAGATCAAYGGCAGCTTGAAGTTGCCGTGGCCTTTGTTGCTGATGGCATAACCCTGGGCAAGTTCACTCAATGTAGACCAATCGGCCGGCCAGTGGACGGCAGCGGTCGCGACGACCGTGACCACCACCAGAATAATCGCCGAGAGCCGTGTCCCGAGGCCTGCCAGCAGGGTGAGGGCGCAGATCAGCTCGGCCCACATCGCCAGTTCCCAGTTCAGCGTGGCGGGAACGTGGTTGAAGGGAAACGGGAAGCGGTCCTGGATGTCGGCGAACCAGTTCTGGCCGTTCCATTTTTCCAGGCCAGACTCGAAAAACTCCCAGGCCAGAAACAGCCGCAGGGTGAGGGGCGCGATCCAGTTGCCGACGCGGTCGAGGTTCAGGTGCAGGCCTTTGACGGCTGATGAAAGGGAAGTGTTCATGGGTTTGATCTCCGTGAGTTTGATCGTTGGCAGGCAATCACCCGTAGCCGCTGTAGCAGCTGCCTCGCAGGCTCGACAGCTGCTACAGCGAGCGCAGAGCTGCTACGGGGTGTTGTTGGTCAGGGGATAGGCGCGGGGCAGGCTACGTTTGTACTTCTGCGCAATCGTGCCCAGCAGCCGAATGACAATCGCCGAAAACATCAGGCCGAACGGCAGGACGTACCAGGCGCTCAGGGGGATGCGTTTGAAGTTGGAAAAGGCGAACACCGCCGCGATCACCCACATGCCGCAGGTGTGCAGGGTTTTCCAGGCTTTGGGGCCGATCAGGCGCGCCGTGGTTTTGAATGAGGTCAATGCCATCAACAGAATGAACAGGTAACCGACCGAACCCGGAATATTGCCGACGGTGGTGCGACCGGGCCAGAACTCGGGGTTCAGTTGGCCGTAGCTGTAGATCAGAATGGCGTGGACCAGATGGGAAAACGCGAAGGCCAGGCCGATGAAGCGTCGTTCACGCACCAGCGAGTGGCTGAAAGGCGAGGGCACCAGCACCGCCAGGGCCGATGCAGTGAACGCGGCGAGAAACAGCGCAAACGAAGTGCGTGCGGTGGCGCGAATGGCGCTGCGGGTGGCTTCCACCAGATCGGGGTTGAGCAGCAGAATCAGGCCGGTCATCAACAGCACCAGCATGGCCAGCAGGCCAAACAGCGACCAGCCATGGTAACGGGGGACTTGGGTCATCATGACAACACTCCTGAGCAAGGGCCGACCCGGTTTGCCGGTGGTCAGCGGACGACAGAAGTGTTGCAATCAGCTGTATTGGCGATATGTCTGAAAGGCCCCCCGGTGCAAGTTGGTGTATCCCGGGTGGTGAAAGATACATTCCCATACAAAACTGTGATTCAGCGCCGCCCAGCGGCGTCTAGCGACAGTGTCCCCGCAATCCCATGGGGCGAGACTTCGGAACCCGGCATGCAAGCGCTGTTGAACGAGATCCTTGACGCAGTCCGACCGTTGATCGGTCAGGGCAAAGTGGCTGACTACATTCCCGCCCTCGGCGAGGTACCGGGCAATCAATTGGGCATTGCCGTGTATGGCAATGATGGCGAGTTGTTTTGCGCGGGGGACGCCGACACGCCGTTCTCGGTGCAGAGTATTTCCAAGGTGTTCAGCCTGGTGCAGGCCATCGAACACTCCGGCGAAGCGATTTGGGAACGCCTGGGCCACGAGCCATCCGGCCAGCCGTTCAACTCGCTGGTGCAACTGGAATTCGAGCGCGGGCGCCCGCGCAATCCCTTCATCAATGCCGGTGCGCTGGTGATCTGCGACATCAATCAATCGCGCTTTGCCGCGCCGGCATTGTCGATGCGCGATTTTGTCCGGCGCTTGTCCGGCAACCCGAACATCATGGTGGACGGCAAGGTCGCCGAATCCGAATACCAGCACCGCGCGCGTAACGCGGCCATGGCGTATCTGATGCAGTCGTTCGGCAACTTCCATAACGATGTCGAGGCGGTGCTGCGCAGCTACTTCAGCCATTGCGCGCTGCGCATGAGTTGCGTGGACCTCGCCCGGGCGTTCTGCTTCCTGGCCAACGACGGCTTCTGCAAACACAGCGGCGCACAGATCCTCAGCGCCCGCCAGACCCAACAAGTCAACTCGATCATGGCCACCAGCGGGCTGTACGACGAAGCGGGCAACTTTGCCTATCGCGTCGGTCTGCCGGGCAAGAGCGGCGTGGGCGGGGGCATCGTCGCGGTGGTGCCGGGGCAATTCACGGTGTGCGTCTGGTCACCGGAATTGAATGCCGCCGGTAACTCGCTCGCGGGCATGGCGGCGCTGGAGTTGTTGAGTCAGCGGATTGGCTGGTCGGTGTTCTGATGGCGCTCCTTGACTTGCACCGGGTGGTCGCTAACGTGAAGTAGATCTTTTGACTGCTCACCCGATCGGGTGGAGGCGCGGGTGATTCCATGATGAAGTTCGGTTCCGCGCTTCTCGTCTTCAATGAGACGGACGCTCATTTGCGCGACGGGTTGTCTGCCGTGGTGCAGATTGGCAATACCCTGTGGGTCGCCAATGATGAATCCTTGAGCCTTGAACGTTTCACCCAGCGCGAGCGCGCCAGCCCGGGCGAATTTCTGTTTGATCAGCAGAAGCGGTTCCCGTTGGCATCCCTGTTGACGCTGCCGGTCATGCCGGACGTTGGCAAAGAAGACGTTGAAGCCGACCTGGAAGGCATGAGTTACGACCGCGACACAGGGTATCTCTGGATCGTGGGCTCTCACAG
>NZ_JBFTMK010000556.1:0-3329 GCF_056396965.1 Pseudomonas sp. 05N434 | reverse complement strand
GACCAGCTTTCAGCAATGCCTCAAGCACGGCGTGCGCCGCTGCGAACTGGACCTGCACCTGTCCAAGGACGGCGAGTTGATGGTGATCCACGACCCGACCCTCAAACGCACCACAGACCGCCGCGGCAAAGTGGCCGAACACACGGCTGCGGAACTGGTGACCTACGACGCGCGCAAGGGCGGCCCGGGCTGGATCAAACCCTGCCCGATCCCGACGCTGGAAGAGTTGTTCGAAAAATGCGATTTCGAGCACTGGCAGCTGGAAGTCAAAAGCGCTTCACGCACCCGTGCCGCAACCACCGTGCTGGCGATTCGCGAAATGGCCCAGCGTTTCGGCATACGGGACAAGGTCACGATTACCTCGAGTTCACGCGAAGTGTTGAAAGCCGCGCTGGACCTGGTGCCGGACGTGTCTCGCGGACTGGTGGCCGAGTACGCCTGGCTCGACCCGTTGAAGGTCGCGCAAAACTATGGCTGTGAGATGCTGGCGCTGAACTGGACCCTGTGTACGCCGGAACGCCTGCAGAAGGCGCAGCGTCAGGGGCTGCATGTGTCGGTGTGGACAGTCAACGAGCCCGCGCTGATGCGCAGGCTCGCCGACTTCGGCGTTGACAGCCTGATTACAGACTTTCCCGGTTTGGCCAGCGCCACGCTCGAGAATTGCTGAAATCGGTCTCCCCGGCCGGCTCAGGCCACCGGCCGGAGCCACTCAAAAAAGCCGGTTGAGGCCATCGTACGCCGCTACCCGATAGGCTTCGGCCATGGTCGGGTAGTTGAACGTCGTGTTGACGAAGTACTTCAGGGTGTTCTGCTCGCCCGGCTGGTTCATGATCGCCTGACCGATGTGCACGATCTCCGATGCCTGATAACCGAAGCAGTGAACGCCCAGCACTTCCAGCGTCTCGCGGTGGAACAGGATTTTCAGCATGCCTTGCGGTTCGCCGGCGATCTGCGCACGCGCCATGCTCTTGAAGAATGCCTTGCCCACTTCATACGGCACCTTGGCCTGAGTCAGCTCCTGCTCGTTCTTGCCGATCGAGCTGATCTCCGGAATCGTGTAGATGCCGGTCGGCACGTCATTGACGAAACGCCAGCTGCCGTTGTCGACGATGCTGCCAGCGGCCGAACGCCCCTGGTCATGGGCGGCACTGGCCAGGCTCGGCCAGCCGATCACGTCACCGGCGCCATAAATGTTCGGCACGCAGGTGCGGTAGTTCTCGTCGACTTCGATCTGGCCACGGCTGTTGACCTTCACGCCGATGTTTTCCAGACCCAGCTGATCGGTGTTGCCGGTACGGCCGTTGCACCAGAGCAAGGCGTCGGCCTTGATCTTCTTGCCGGACTTGAGGTGCAGGATCACGCCGTTGTCCACGCCTTCGACGCGGTCGTAGTCTTCGTTGTGGCGAACCGTGATGTTGTTGTTGCTGAAGTGGTAACTCAGGGCCTGGGAAATTTCCGAGTCGAGGAAGCTCAGCAACTGACCACGGTTGTCCACCAGCTCAACCAATACACCCAGACCACTGAAGATCGAGGCGTATTCGCAGCCGATCACGCCGGCGCCGTAAACGATGAGTTTACGCGGGGTGTGGCCGAGGCTGAGGATGGTGTCGCTATCGTAGATACGCGGGTGATGGAAATCGATGTCCGCCGGGCGATAAGGACGCGAACCGGTGGCGATGATGATGTGCTTGGCCACCAGTTTTTCGACCACGCCGTTGGCGCAGACGACTTCGATGGTTTGCTCGTCGGCGAAGCTGCCGGTGCCGAAGAACACGTCGACGCGGTTACGGGCGTAGTAGCCGGTGCGCGAGGCGACTTGTTTGGAGATGACTTTTTCAGCGCTTTTCAACACGTCCGGGAACGAGAACCAACGCGGCTCACCAATGGCCCGGAACATCGGGTTGGTGTTGAACTGCATGATCTGCCGGACCGAGTGACGCAAGGCCTTGGACGGGATGGTGCCCAGGTGGGTGCAGTTGCCGCCGACCTGGCGACGGCTATCGACCATCGCCACCTTGCGCCCTGCCTTGGCGGCGTTCATTGCCGCGCCTTCTCCCGCCGGGCCGGAACCCAACACCACCACATCGTAGTTGTAGACAGCCATGCGTACTCCTCAGAACAGGCCGCGGCACCTTAGGCGCCCGCGGCTAAATCACGCCGATCGGCGGCRTGAAGGAACAATTTGGGGCCAGTGCAGAACCCGGACACAGTCTATAGAAGCGTCAACGCCGCGCACATTAACCCTTGGTCGCGTCGTAGGCTAGTTTTGCCTGCGCTACAAAGCCACCGAAAAATGCTTTTGCAGCCGCAATCACTCGGTTTTCTCACCGGCCAGGCGCTCAAAAGCCTGATTGGTGCGTGTGACAAAACCTGTATCGGCACGAATCACAAAGAATGCAGCAATGTCATGCGTTTGGGCATAGTCCCAACCCCGTTCAGGGCCAAGAATCAGCAACAGCGTCGATAAGCCATCGGCCATCAACGCTGAAGGATGAATCACCGTGACTGACGCCAGGGTGTGTAGGACCGGTGTTCCGGTGCGGGCATCGAAGGTGTGGGAATAGCGCCGGCCACCCTGCTCGAAATAGTTACGGTAATCACCGGAGGTGGACACGCCGTAGCCGTCGACGGCGATGACACGCTCGGCCACTCGCTGATCATCACGGGGTTCTTCCAGGGCGATGCGCCACGGTGAGCCGTCGAGTTTTTTACCGACGGCCTTGAGTTCGCCGGTGGCTTCAGCGAGGTAGTCGTGGATGCCCAGCGCTTCGAGTTCGGCGGCAATCGTGTCGACCGCGTAACCGGCAGCGATGCTGTTGAAGTCGACCTCGACCGCGGCATCCTTGCACAACTGGTCACCTTCGATGCGCAGGTGATTATGACCGACACGCTGCTGCACCTCGGCCAGTGCTTCGGCGCTCGGGACTTTTTCCTCACGCGCCTGCGGGCCAAATCCCCAGAGGTTGAGCAGCGGTTCCACCGTCAGGTCGTAGGAGCCGTCACTTTGCAAAGACAAGCGCTCGCCGACGCGGACCAATTCGAGGATCGGCGCAGGCATTGTCTGGCAGTGGTTGGCGGGCAGGTTATTGAAGCGTTCGATGTCGGAGTCACTGCGATAGGTCGACATTTGCCGATCGACATCAGAGAGTATTTTTTCGACCTGGACGCGGACTTCCGCCGGTGCGGGAAGACCGGCATGGCGCACGTATTGGATCGAATAGCTGCTGCCCATGGTCGGGCCGTCGAAGCGTTCCAGGCTGTCGCCGTTGCCACAACCGGACAAAATCCCGACCATTACCACAAGCCCTCCCCACCGTCCAGTTAACAAA
>NZ_JBFTMK010000555.1:0-3333 GCF_056396965.1 Pseudomonas sp. 05N434 | reverse complement strand
GTTTTATCCGCGTCAGCTGACCGAAAATATCCCGCTGCGGCGCCAGAAAACGCTTCAGCCCAGCGGCCCTGCGGCGGATCTGCAAAACAGCCCCATGCTCAGGTGTATACCGTTCGTCGGCATCCAGCTTTTCTTCTTCCTCATCGACAACTTCCGAGAGGTCGCCGACCAGATCCTGCACTTTATGGGTAAGGTATTGCGCCATATACAGGATCAGCTCGGAAGCGCTTCTCGGCCCTTTGCCGTCGGCCAGTTGCACCAACAACTCTTCGGTGGCACGCAACGGCCGCAAACGCAGGGAAATCACCCGTTGAGCCGAACCGAAGATCCGCACCGAGACCATGTCTTCCGGCTCCGCGCCCGGATTCAGGTTGACCCCGCGCAGAAACAGCAGCAGTTCAGAGTCCGGCAGCGGCAAAAGACGCGGTCGGGTGTTCTCTTCCAGCAACAAATCGCAACTAAATTCACTCAGCCCGCTGGATTTGCGCAGCCAGGTCTGGGTTTGCGGGTGACTGCGATCCCAGTGCAGCCACAGGCTTTCGTGGGCCTGCAGCTGCAAGTCATCGAGTTCAGTCCGGGCTATCGAACGCGCACCGCCTTTACCGTCCAGCACCAGGGCATGCACCAGCCCCCACTGCGCGTTTTCTTCCTCGAACATCCTCACCCCTATTCTTGAAACAAAAAGCCGGCAGCGCTTATTCAGGCATTTTCAGCGGGCTTGGCGAGATGATCACGCCGTTGTTGTCCGCATAAACGTAGTGGCCCGGGTGAAAGGTCACGCCCGCGAAGGTCACGGCAACGTTGAGATCGCCAACACCGCGCCTGTCGGTTTTCATCGGGTGACTGGCCAGGGCCTGAACCCCCAGATCAGTTTGCGCGATGACGTCGACGTCACGGATGCAACCGTAGATCACCAGCCCTTCCCAACCGTTGTTCGCGGCTTTCTCGGCCAGCATGTCGCCCAACAGCGCGCGGCGCAGGGAACCGCCACCGTCGACCACCAGCACCTTGCCGTTGCCCTTGAGCTCGACTTGCTCCTTGACCCGCGAGTTGTCTTCGAAACATTTGATGGTCACGATTTCGCCGCCGAAAGAATCACGGCCGCCGAAATTGCTGAACATCGGTTCCAGCACCTGCACCAGCTCCGGATAGGCGTCGCACAGGTCAGGCGTGAGGTAATGGTTCATCGAGAAACTCCTGTAACAAGGAAGACAATCGAGTATGCAGCATACTCGGGCCAAGGCTGGACGGTTGCAAATCGCTCCGTTCGCACGAACACAGCGACCGCATCAATCACTCAAAGTGACCAGAACCACTCAATGCGTCACATATTAGCCGCAAGCCGACCAGAGAGAAATGCCCTTGTTAGAGCATCAGGCTCAAATCGCTGTGGCCAAATCCGGCTTTTCACCCAGTAAAGGCGTCTGTTGATCCGCCAACCAGCGAGCCACCAACGGCCAGACTTCAGCCTGCGCAGCCTTGCTGACCAGCATTTCCACGTGACCGAAATTATCGCCAAAGCCTTGCTCGCGGCCAAGGGTGATGAACTGCTTGTGCTCGGACCCGACTTGATCGAACAGCTTATGGCAGGCCCAGGTCGGGTCCTGATGATCGCCCGCGGCGCTCACGGCCAACACCGGCAATTGCACCTCGGCCAACCCCGCCCACCAGTCCTTGTCGGCATCGCCGAAACGGCCGAACAGCCCGTACCAACGCATGCTTTCCAGGGCCAGGCCTATCGGCTCGTCCTCCGGGCCGCGCTTGAGCCGAGAGCCCGACAGTTGGGCAAAACGCTTGAGAATGAAGCGCCCGCTCCACTCCACCGGTGGAAACTTCAACGGCCAGTAAGTACGGCTGACTTGCGTGCCGAAAAACGCCGCGGAAGCCACGGCGGGCTCGCCCAGGTACTGGCCGCCCAACGCCGCGGCGAGGGTAATGCCGCCCAGCGAATGGCCGATCCAGTGCGGGATCTGGCCGCTTTGCTCGCGCACGAACGCGCCAATGGCCGGCAAATCGTAACGCGCATAGTCGGCGACGCTGTTCTGGCGATAGTTCTGGTTGCGCTGAGACAGGCCGTGACCGCGCATTTCCGGAATCCACACATCGAATCCCAGACGCGTCAGGTAAGCGCCCAGGCCCAAACCTTTGGGAGAAAACCAGAACCGCCGATTGGAAAAGCTGCCGTGCAGCAGAATCACCGGCACGCCACGCACCGCCGGCTCATCGGCCAGGCCCAGGCGTGTCACAGCCAGCTCAACGGTGCCGTCGGGGCTGTTGCCGGGTTTCAAACGATAGACGTCTTCGCTCAGATCGCCGCGCCGCTCGGCGCTGATCAGGGCGACAGGAAATAGGTTGCTGCTACTTTGCATATGCTCTTGCACAAAAAAGGGCGGCATCCAGAGGAGCCCGCCCTACTTGAATCTCTGAAAGGGTCGATCACAGATCGGCCCTTTCACTCACACCATCAGGCCGAAGCCTGACCTTCAGCCAGGAAGAACCAGGTTTCCAGTACGGAATCGGGGTTCAGCGAAACGCTTTCGATGCCCTGCTCCATCAGCCACTTGGCCAGGTCCGGGTGGTCCGAAGGGCCCTGACCGCAGATACCGATGTACTTGCCGGCCTTGTTGCACGCGGCAATGGCGTTGGCCAGCAGCTTCTTGACTGCAGGGTTACGCTCGTCGAACAGGTGCGCRATGATCCCGGAGTCACGGTCCAGGCCCAGGGTAAGCTGGGTCAGGTCGTTGGAGCCGATGGAGAAACCGTCGAAGAACTCGAGGAACTCTTCAGCCAGGATCGCGTTGGACGGCAGTTCGCACATCATGATCACGCGCAGACCGTTGTCGCCACGGGCCAGACCGTTTTCAGCCAGCAGATCGACCACCTGGCTCGCTTCGCCCAGGGTACGGACGAACGGCACCATGATTTCAACGTTGGTCAGGCCCATCTCGTTACGCACGCGCTTGAGGGCGCGGCATTCGAGCTCGAAGCAGTCACGGAACGATTCGCTGATGTAACGCGAAGCGCCACGGAAACCCAGCATCGGGTTTTCTTCTTCCGGCTCGTAGAGTTTGCCGCCGATCAGGTTCGCGTATTCGTTGGACTTGAAGTCCGACAGACGCACGATGACCTTTTTCGGCCAGAACGCTGCCGCCAGGGTGCTGATACCTTCGACCAGTTTGTCGACATAGAAGCCAACCGGGTCGTTGTAACCAGCAATGCGCTTGTCGACGCTGTCCTTGATTTCCTGCGGCAGGCCACCGTAGTTCAACAGCGCCTTGGGGTGCACGCCGATCATGCGGTTGATGATGAATTCCAGACGGGCCAGGCCCACAC
>NZ_JBFTMK010000554.1:0-3338 GCF_056396965.1 Pseudomonas sp. 05N434 | reverse complement strand
TCCGAGGCCAGGCCGGCGCGGGCGAAGATGCCCTCGAATAGATCATGACTGAGCAGCCGGTTGTCGCCGACCCGGCCACCGAGGGCGGCTTCGAAGGCATCCACATCATAGATACCCTTACCGGTGTAGGAACCTTCGCCGAAGAGGTCCTGGTAAACATCCGAAACCGCCGACGCGTAGGGATCTATGCCGCCGGGACCGGAGAACACCTGCTGGTAAAAGGAGCCCTCGCCGCCCAGCGGCAGAGAGGGCGTGACCCGTGGCTGGAGGATCGCGTAGCCGCTGACAATGCGCTTCAGCGCGGCGTCGAAACGTGGGTGGTTCAATGGGTGAGCCATCTTGCCAATCAGCCGCAGCGCCGCCTCCCGCGGCAGGCGGGTATCGGCGTCAAGGGTGATCACGTAGCGCACCCCGGCCGGCACTTTCGGTGCCTCGCCGAAGATGGACATGAAACTCGTCTCGCCATCCCCACGCAACAGGCGGTTTAGCTCGTGCAGTTTGCCGCGCTTGCGTTCCCAGCCCATCCAGCACTGCTCGCGGGCATTGAACAAGCGCCGCCGACAGAGCAAGAAGAAGCGCTGGCCGCCGGGCCCAGGCCCATAGCGGCGATTCAGCTGTTCGATCGCCTCGGTTGCTACCGTCAGCAAATGCGCATCGCTGTCGAGCTCCTCTTGCTGCGCATCGACGCCATCGGCCAGCAAGGCAAAGGCCAGATCGCCGCCGATGCCCGCCAAATGGTGGACCTCCAGTCGCTCGATCTGCTCCAACAGATCGGCTTCGCTGGTCAACAGCGTCGGCACAGCGATCAGCGTACGTAGCGCCTGCGGCACGCCGGCGGACAACTCCAACCCCGGCAGAGTAATGGCGCCGAAACTCCGGGTGACTATGCGGTTGACCAGCGCCGTGGCCACCTCGGTGACCGGCACGCACATCGACAGCAGGAACAACAGGATCCAGCCAACAGCCACGGACGGCACCRCCAAGGCCCAGGCCATTAGCGCCAGTAGCAGCGTGGTCAGCAAGAAAATGCTGCCAACATAGCCGCCGATGCCCAGGCGAATGTTGAAGCGGCTGATGCGCAAGCGCAGAGGTGCGCGAAAGCCCATGGCCCGCTCCAGCGCCGGGCGTCCCTCGGCGATCAGGTGGTAGCCAGGATCGCTCGCTCGCCCACCCCACTCCTCGCCCTGCTCGGCGCTCTCAGCCAGGCGGGCAGCCTCCAAGGCCCGGTCGGCGACCTCCAGTTCCGAGAGAGCCGAGCCACGCGCCAGTTGCTCGATGGCGCTGCGGTACAGGTTGCGCGTCGGGAAGTCCATAAGGGCAAACGCACTGCCCGCGCGCAAGCGCGCATCGACCAGGCTGACACTTTCAAACAGCTTGGCCCAGTCAATATCGGAAATCAGCCGCATGCTGGTGATGATGTTGCGCACCGTGACATTGGAGGCACCCTGGCGTTGCTGGGCGTGCTGCACCACCTCCTCGACGCAAACACCCTGTGCTTGCAGACGTTCGTCCAGCCAGCCCAGCGCCGGGGTCGTACGCGGATCCTGGTCGCGCAGGCGTTTAGCGAGTTGAGCGGCGAACAGCTCGGGCAACCGCCCGAGCGGACGCGCGGCGATGTCTGCCAGCGCCGAACGGGCGCTGGCAGGTACGAGCAAACGATCGGCCAGTTCGTCGGCGTCCGCGCGGGCCATACGACCGTCGTCGATCTGCTCGGCGAGTCGGCGCAGGTTCTCGATCAGGACGATACGCAGGGTGATCGCCACAGCCCACAACTCACCGATGGTCAGCGGCTGGACCCGCTGGTACGCATCGATGAAACACCGCAGCATGTCGAGGTCGAGATGACTGTCGGTATGCGCAACGAAGGCCCAGGCCAGGCCAAAGACCCGCGGGTAGCCAGCGAACGGTCCCTCGGCGAGCTTCGGCAACTGGCGGTAGTAGCCAGGTGGCAGATCATCGCGAATTTCCCGGATCTGTTCCTCGACGATATGGTAGTTATCCAGCAGCCATTCGGCGGCGGGCACCACGCTGTGGCCGCTCTCAAGCTCCGCGGCGCTCGCCCGGTAGGCGGCGAGCAGGACCGAAGCGTTGTCGTCGAGGCGTACATGCAAGGAAAGCACAGTGGGCGGCCTGGGTGTCACCTGCTGGGCGATGGCCAGACTCTCGGCATGCTGCTCAAGTCGCTCGATACCGAAAAGCGTCTCCCGTACCGGCGCATGGTCACTCCAGGGGGGTGATAGAACGCGCTGCCCAAGTGCCCGGCGGAAGATTGAATGCATAAATAACGTTCCGAGACGCGCATCGGTCTCATCAGCAAGCTAGGTAGCGAACCTCAGACAAGGCGGCAAGGGGCTCGAAACAGCTACATGCCGCTGTTCAGTCAAGCCCGGCGCCAGTCAATCAAAGTCGCCCCATTAGCAGCAGCACGATGACGATGATCACCACAATGCCCAACCCACCGCTTGGCCCGTATCCCCAGCTCCTGCTATGCGGCCAACTCGGGAACGCACCGATCAACAGCAGGATGAGAATAATTAACAGAATTGTGCCCAAGCTCATGGCTATCTCCTCGGACGCATGAAGAAACTGGCTGGTTGACTATCGCTCAAAGCGCGTCCAGCAATCTGACAGAGCCCAGATTGAGTGTATTCACAGGCACGAGTCTGTACGCCAACGCACAGAGTCCGCTCAGAAGCTGATGCGCGGTTCAACGTTAATGGCCCCAGTTGAAATTACAGCTCAGGCGCCCATCACCAGAATCAACGTTGCGCATACGCAGGCATACAACGCGCCTTCGAACAGGGCTTCATGCCAGACAAATCGCAATACCCCCAGGCGGCGCAAGGTCCAGTCCAACAGCAGAAAAATCGGCAAGGCCAGCAACAGCGCCTGGGCGATTGGCGGCAGATAGACGCCCCCCACTTCCAGATCAATGGGCAAGGGCTGGCACTCCTTCCTTGTCTGCGGGCTGAAAGTATTTGCGATGGCGCTCCAGAAACGACACCACGATCAACAACGCCACGCGCATCCTGAATACCGACCACAGGTGTTCATGTACGTCTAGATGCAAGTCGTCCATTTCATCGCCCAAGACATGCAAGCTTCCGAGCAACTGCACAAGGTCAACCCCGGGTCGCCCGGCGATCAATCGCCCTGTCTCTCGGACTGCCGCCAGCAAACGGTTCTGTTGTTGCGTACTCAACAACGTATTGCTCTGCCCCTGCTGCCTGAGCTGGTTCAAAGCCACCCCCAGCGCCATGCACCCGAGGCTGACTTCGAACAGCTCGCGGGTATGCTTGTCGCTGGTCACCGGCAATAGTCCCAACATCATGGTCAGG
>NZ_JBFTMK010000553.1:0-3343 GCF_056396965.1 Pseudomonas sp. 05N434 | reverse complement strand
CCCAAGTGCCGCACGCTGTTCATCTGCTGGGCCAGTGTTTCCTTGCTCAGCAGCGTGCCGTCGCGTTGCATCAGCACCAGGCTCGGCTCCATGGCATTGAGGTTCATCTCGACCCGGCTTTCGGCCTCGGTGCGAATGCCGCCGTTGGCCACCACCAGCGTCTCGCCATCGGGCATCCACGACACCTGATGCGGGCCGACGCCGTGGGTGGAAATTTCGCCGCTGTGCACCAGTCGCTCACCTTCGAACTTATACACACCAAGCAGGCCACGGCCCGGATCGGAGGTGTCGTTCTCGGTGGCGTACAACCAGTCACCGCTCTGGTGAATCACCGCGTGACCGTAGAAGTGCCGGTTCGGCTGCGACACCACGGTTTGCAATAGCGTGCCGTCGCGCAGGTCGATCAGGTAGCTCTCGGTGCCCGGACGCCGAGCGACGAATAGCGCAATCGGCAGTGTCGGGTGGTTGATGATGTCATGGCAGCGCTGACCGACCTGGGTGGCAAACACCCGGGTGCCGTCCAGTCGATAACCGACGGCATAGTGCTTGCCGTCACCGTCGTCCCGCGCCGAGAGCAGCAGCGGGCTTTTGTCCTTTTGCTTGAACAGCGTCCAGCCGCCCAGTGTCACCGCACCCAGCAGCAAACTCCCTAACGTCAGAGCCTGGCGTCGCAGCATGGCACTTGCCCTCATCAGTCGCCGTCGTTGGCGTTGAAGCCCAGTTGGATGCCCAGCGCCTTGGCCAGTTCGCCTTCGTGCAAGCGGTGGACAACGTTGAGGCTGTCATAGATGTCGTTCAGCTGCTGGCGACCGGCATCGTCGGTGAGCATGTCGGTCAGCGAGCGCTGGTTGCCGGCAAGCAGTTTCAGGGACGCTGCGTAGGCCGCGTCGATCTTGTCGGCCAACGGTTTTTGCTCGTTCGGCAGCAGACCGCGCAGGCCTTTGTTGTCGACACCCACCCAGACGGTTTGCGCAGCGCTCAGGCTTGCTTCCATGCCTTTGAGCGACGATTGGCTGCGCCAGGCATCGGCCTGGAATGGCTGTGGCGTACCCTTGCTCTGACGGCCCATCGGCGTGCCGAGTTTTTTCTTCAGGGTGTCCAGTGCAGTCACTTGCACACGCAGCAGATCGGCGATCGCTTCGTGTGAGTCGGCGTAGCGCTGGTTGGGGAATTTGCTCATCTGCGCGAGCATGCCGTCGTTGGTGTTCCAGCGCGACAGGATCTCTTCGGCCAGTTGCTTCTGACGCTCGCCAATGGCGGTCAGCAGCGGGCAGTATTTGGCTTTCTGAGCGCTGTCGGCCATGTCGATCTTGCTGTCGAACAGGATGTATTCATAAGCCGAGAGGCCTTGCACCACGACGCTGGACTTGGCCAGGGCGGCAGCATCGATCTGCGGCTGCGCAGTGACCAGTTGCTCGACTTGACGGCCGACGAGGTTTTTCTTGTCCGGCCAGAACTGCACCTGCCACGAACGGTTGCCCTCGGCCAGCGGCCCGATCAGCAGCGGTTGCAACTCGGCCCAGGCTTTTTGCGCGTGCAGGAAGTCGGCGCGAGCGGTGTCCAGGGTTTCCTTGCCTTGGCAGAACGCCAGGGCGCTGACCGCCAATTGCCGGTCGGCTTCAACCCAAYGACTGTAGCTCGGCAGGATCACTTGCTTGGCGATGGCCGCCGAGGTGACCRCTTGCGGATCCTGGGGCGAACAGGCGCCCAGGGCGAGGGCGGCAAGGCTGGTGAACAATAATTTGGGACGGAACATGTCGGGCTCCCGCTGAAGGAATACGTATTAAAGGGAATTCAAAAACGCCAGCAACGCCGCGCGCTGCTCGGCGTTGAAAGACAAAACCTGTTGTTGCGCCGCTTTTGCCTCGCCGCCATGCCAGAGCACGGCTTCGAGCAGGTTGCGGGCGCGGCCGTCGTGCAAAAACTGGGTGTGTCCGCTGACCGTCTGCGTCAGGCCGATGCCCCACAACGGCGGCGTACGCCAGTCGCGGCCACTGGCCTGGAACTCGGTGCGGTTGTCGGCCAGACCGTCGCCCATGTCGTGCAGCAGCAGATCGCTGTAAGGGCGAATCACTTGATTGGCCAATTCAGGTTCCGCGGCGTTGGCGGCGGTGGTGTATTGAGGGGTGTGACAGGACTGGCATCCGGCCTGGAAAAACAGATTCTTGCCGGCCAGCACCTCAGGTGCGCCAACATCGCGACGGGCCGGCACGGCGAGGTTACGGCTGTAGAACAGCACCAGACGCAAAATGTTGTCGCTGACTTCCGGCTCGCCATCGGGACCATTGCCGTTGGGCGCCTGTTTGCAAGCAGTTTGGGCGTCGGTGCAGTCATCAATGGGTTTCAGGCTGGTCGTGAGGCCCATATCACCAGAGAACGCATGAACATTCTGCTGATTGAGGTTCGGTTGCCCGGCTTTCCAGCCAAATCGTCCGAGAACAGTCTTCTGCTGCGCGTCGTCCCAGACCCGGTTCGGCCGCCCGGCGATGCCGTTTTTCTCCCGGGCCTGGGCTTCGGCGTTGGCCAGGATGGCCTCGTCGGGAATCGCTTCAAGCAAGCCCAGGCCAATCATCGGCGGTGCGATGCGCGCCGAGAAACGTGTGTCCGGGTGCATCGGGCCGTAGCCGAGTTGGGTCATCTGCAAGATTGGTTTACGCAACTCGATTTCGCTGCCGTCCTTGAAGCGTACCGGGACCGGCGTGTAATCGACACGCACCTTGCCTTCCGGGGCGACGCCGGGCACCGCCATGTCCTGGAACTGGCCGCCGTAGACCGGCTCCGGCACCACGCCCAGTTGTTCGATGACCTTGGCGTAGGCGGGGGCATTGGGGATCGACAGGCGTACCAGCATCGACACCGCATTCGGCGCATCGGGCGTTGGCGGATGACCGCGCCCGTCCTTGATGTGGCAGTTCTGGCAGGCGTTGGTATTGAACAACGGGCCGAGGCCATCGCGGGCGGTGGTGGTCGACGGCGCGATCACCCAGGGGCTGCGAAAGAAGCTGTTGCCGACGCTGAAGTCGACGCGTCGTGACGGCGGCAGATTGGCGGAGGGCAAGGAGAATGCGTTCTTATCGGTCTTGCGCACTGTCGCGCTGCCACCGGACCGGGCTTCACCAGGTTCGGCCTGGGTAAAACGCGGGGCGTCATCGCAGGCACTCAGGCCCAGGGCCAGCAACAGTGCAGACAAGCGAAGAGGCAGCGTGGGCATCGGACATCCTGCAAGACGAGCAAAACAAGGGCGCAAAGTCTAACAGGGCAGGGGAGTTTGAATAAGAGGAATTATCGTTTGGTTGATGTGAGGCAGGGTTTGTTGTCAGACCGCGTCGCCCCCATCGCGGGC
>NZ_JBFTMK010000552.1:0-3363 GCF_056396965.1 Pseudomonas sp. 05N434 | reverse complement strand
GCGTCTACGCTGATGTTGGATCCAACGTTCAAGCCTGATAGTCTTATTTTTTTTCAGTTCCGAGGTGCCCATGAGTCAGGCGTTTCTCCCCTTCTCTCGCCCGAGTATCGGCGATGAAGAAATTGCTGCGGTAGAGCAAGTACTGCGCTCTGGCTGGATCACTACCGGGCCGAAAAACCAGCAACTGGAAGAACACTTCGCCAACTATGTCGGCTGTCGGCATGCCGTCGCATTGTCCTCGGCCACCGGTGGCATGCACATTACTTTGTTGGCCTTGGGTATCGGTCCCGGTGACGAAGTCATCACTCCGTCCCAGACCTGGGTGTCGACCGCCAACATGATCTGCCTGCTCGGTGCGACGCCGGTTTTCGTCGACGTTGACCGCGACACGTTGATGAGCGACCTGGAGAGCATCGAAGCGGCGATCACGCCTCGCACCAAGGCAATCATTCCGGTGCATTACGCCGGCGCGGCATTCGACCTCGATCCGCTCTACGCTCTGGCCGACAAACATGGCATCACCGTCATCGAAGACGCGGCTCACGCAGCGGGCACTTTCTATAAAGGTCGGCATGTCGGCGCCCAAGGCACGGCGATCTTCTCGTTCCACGCGATCAAGAACATGACCTGCGCCGAGGGCGCGATGTTCGTCAGCGACGATGAAGCCCTGGCCAATCGGGTACGCATGCTCAAGTTCCATGGCCTGGGCGTCGACGCCTACGACCGCCTCACCCACGGCCGCAAACCCCAGGCCCAGGTGATCGAACCCGGCTTCAAGTACAACCTGGCCGACATCAATGCCGCCATCGCCCTGGTTCAGCTGGAACGCCTGGACGCGATCAACGCCAAGCGCACAGAGCTGGCCCAGACCTACCTGCAACGCCTTGAAGGCCTGCCGGTGCAACCGCTGGCCATTCCGGCCCATGCGCAACAGCACGCCTGGCATCTGTTCATCCTGCGCATCGACGCCGAACGTTGCGGGCTGGATCGCGAGGCGTTCATGAAGGCGTTGCAGGAACAGAACATCGGCACAGGTATTCACTTCATCGCCACCCACCTGCACACTTACTACCGGCAGCGTTTCCCCAACATCTACCTGCCCAACACCGAATGGAACTCGGCGCGGCTGTGTTCGATCCCGTTGTTCCCCGACATGACCACCGATGATGTCGATCGTGTCGTCGGCGCCATTGAAAAAACACTGGACAGAAGCCTGTGAAACCTTATCCGATCCGTTGCGTATCAATCGTCATCCCGGTCTATAACGAGGAGGACAGTCTGCCCGAGTTGCTTCGGCGCACCGAAGCGGCGTGCCAGCAACTGCACCATGACTACGAAATTGTGCTGGTCGACGACGGCAGCCGCGACAACTCGGCGCAAATCCTCGAGGAGGCGGCCAGTCTCGACGGCAGCCCGGTGGTGGCGGTCATTCTCAACCGCAACTACGGCCAGCACGCGGCGATCATGGCAGGGTTCGAACAATGCAAGGGCGACGTGGTGATCACCCTCGACGCCGACCTGCAGAACCCGCCTGAAGAAATCCCGCGGCTGGTGGCTCAGGCCGAACTGGGCTATGACGTAGTCGCCACGGTGCGCAACAACCGTCAGGACTCGGCCTTGCGTCGCTGGCCGTCGAAGCTGATCAACCTTGCCGTGCAACGCTCCACCGGTGTTGCCATGAGCGACTACGGCTGCATGCTGCGCGCCTACCGCCGCACCATCGTCGACGCCATGCTCGCCTGCCGCGAACGCAGCACGTTCATCCCGATCCTGGCCAACAGCTTCGCCCGGCACACCACGGAAATTCTGGTGACCCACGCCGAGCGTGAACACGGCGAATCCAAATACAGCCCGATGCGCCTGATCAACCTGATGTTCGATCTGATCACCTGCATGACGACCACGCCCCTGCGATTGCTGAGCATCGTCGGCTTCGGCATGGCCGGCCTAGGCGTGCTGTTCGCCATCGCGTTGATTGTGCTGCGCATGGCTTTCGGCGCCGGTTGGGCGGGCGGCGGTACGTTCGTCCTGTTCGCCGTACTGTTCGTTTTCACCGGCGGGCAATTCATTGGCATGGGCCTGCTGGGCGAGTACCTGGGTCGCATGTACAGCGACGTCCGGGCACGTCCACGGTTCTTTATCGAAAAAGTTTTACGTAGCACCCCTTCTGCTCCTGCCCCCGTTGTCACCGTTGACGGTCTCACTTCCACTTCTTCAGATCAGGTTCTCTCATGAGTGCAAAAGCTGTTGTCTTCGCTTATCACGATATTGGCTGTGCCGGCATCGAATCCCTGCTTGCCAGCGGTTTCGAGATTGCAGCCGTGTTCACCCATCCCGATGACCCGAAGGAAAATGCGTTCTATGGCTCGGTTGCGCAACTGTGCGCCCGTAAAGGCATCCCGGTGCATGCTCCGGAAGACGCCAACCACCCGCTGTGGATCGAGCGCATCAGCAAACTCAATCCCGAGTACCTGTTTTCGTTCTACTACCGCAACCTGCTGAGCGAACCACTGTTGGCCACGGCCAGCAAAGGCGCCTTCAACCTGCACGGTTCGTTGCTGCCTCGCTACCGTGGCCGCGCACCGGCCAACTGGGTACTGGTCAACGGTGAAACCGAGACCGGCGTGACCCTGCACCGCATGGTCAAACGTGCCGATGCCGGCGCCATCATTGCCCAGGAGCGGGTAGCGATCGAGCGCGCCGACACCGCGCTGACCCTGCACGCCAAATTGCGCCAGGCCGCCAGCGATCTGCTGCGCGACACCTTGCCTGCCTTGCTTCAGGGCAAAATCAGCGAAACCCCACAGGACGAATCCAAAGCCACAGTGTTTGGCCGTCGCACCCCGGCGGACGGCAAACTGGTCTGGAGTAAACCTGCCGAAGAACTGTTCAATCTGGTCCGCGCCGTGACCCAACCTTACCCGGGCGCGTTCTGTGCCGTGGGYGAGCACAAGTTGATTGTCTGGAGCGCGGATGTCGTCAAGGGCAACGAAGGCCAGGCACCGGGCCGGGTTATCAGCGTCGATCCGCTGCGCATCGCCTGCGGCGAAGACTCGCTGGTGGTCAACGCCGGCCAACGCAACGACAACGGCCTGTACCTCAGCGGTCCACAACTGGCCAATGAGCTGGGGCTGGTCGACGGTTCTGTGCTGCGTGGCGCCGAATCGGGCCGTGCACCGCGTCGCACCCGCGTGCTGATCCTTGGCGTCAACGGCTTCATCGGCAATCACCTGTCCGAGCGCCTGCTGCGTGACGACCGCTATGAAGTGTACGGCCTGGACATCGGCTCGGACGCCATCGAGCGCCTGCGCAGCCATCCGAACTTCCACTTCGTCGAAGGCGATATCAGCATCCACTCGGAGT
>NZ_JBFTMK010000551.1:0-3370 GCF_056396965.1 Pseudomonas sp. 05N434 | reverse complement strand
GCGAATAATTACGCCGGATTTCTTCGCCGTCGAGGATCAGTTTCATGCCGATGTACTGGCCGGGCTCGGCCGCGAGAATCGGCCCTTTATCCGCCGGTTCGAAGTAGAACGAAGTGATTTCCGAGCTTTCCTCGACCTTGGCCGCCACGATGAATTCCCGCGCGCCGCGCCAGCCGCCCGGTGCCTGGGCTTTCTGGTCGTAGATACTGGCTTCGGCACCGATCAGGATTTCGGCCAGTTGGTTGTAGGCCGCGCCCCAGGCGCTCATCACTTCAGGCGTGGCAATTTCGTCGCCCAGTACTTCAGAGATGGCTCGCAACAGGCAGCTGCCCACGATCGGGTAATGTTCCGGGAGGATTTGCAGGGCCACGTGCTTGTTGATGATCTTGGCCACCAGGTCGCCCAACTGATCGAGCTGGTCGATGTGCCGCGCRTACATCAATACACCGTTGGCCAAGGCGCGAGGCTGATCGCCGCTGGCCTGGTGGGCCTGGTTGAACAGCGGGCGGACTTCCGGGTATTCGGAGAGCATCATGCGGTAGAAGTGAGTGATCAATGCCTCGCCACCGCTTTCCAGCAGCGGTACGGTGGACTTGACGATGGCACGGTCTTGAACGCTAAGCATAAGAGCAACTCCTGGGCTTTATATGAATACCCTTTGCTTATCAGTTTCCATGCCAACAATTAAAACCTTATAAATCAAACAATTAAAAACAATGTAGTCATATCAACACTCATCGTTTTATAGTCATAGCGACTACAYGGAGTCATTATGACTGCAAAATTACTGCTCACGACCCTGCTGCCCCTGGTCTCCGACCTGTCCCGCGAGCTGCCCGAAGGCGAGCGCTATCGGCGCCTGCTCGAAGCCATGCGCGCCCTGCTCCCTTGCGATGCCGCCGCCCTGCTGCGACTCGACGGCGAATGGCTGGTGCCGCTGGCTGTGGACGGGTTGAGCACCGACACCCTCGGCCGCCGCTTCAAGGTCAGCGAACACCCGCGCTTCGAAGCGCTGCTCAGCAGCCCCGGCCCGACCCGCTTCGCCGCCGACAGCGACTTGCCCGATCCTTATGACGGCCTGGTCGATGGCCTGCACGAGCATTTGGAAGTCCACGACTGCATGGGCTGCCCGCTGTTTATCGACGAGCGCCCGTGGGGCCTGCTGACCCTCGACGCCCTCGACCCTGAGCGCTTCGAGCCGATCGAACTGGATGCCCTGCAAGCCTTCGCCAGCCTCGCCGCCGCCACCGTAAACGCCGCCGAGCGCATCGAACGGCTGGCCAATCGCGCCGAAGACGAACATCAGCGCGCCGAGGTTTACCGTCAGGCCAGCGGCCAGCAGAACCGCGAAATGATTGGCCAGAGCAAGACCTACAAACGCCTGGTTGAAGAAATCAACCTTGTGGGCGGCAGCGATCTCACTGTGTTGATCACCGGGGAAACCGGGGTCGGTAAAGAGCTGGTGGCCCAAGCCATCCACGCCGCGTCGCCCCGGGCCGACAAACCTATCATCAGCCTCAACTGCGCCGCCCTGCCGGACACCCTGGTGGAGAGCGAACTGTTCGGCCACGTGCGCGGTGCTTTCACCGGGGCGACGAACGATCGTCGCGGCAAGTTCGAACTGGCCAACGGCGGCACGTTGTTCCTCGATGAAGTGGGCGAACTGTCGCTGGCGGTGCAGGCCAAATTACTGAGGGTGCTGCAGAGCGGGCAATTGCAGCGGCTGGGGTCGGACAAGGAGCATCAGGTCGACGTGCGGCTGATCGCAGCGACCAACCGCGACCTGGCCGAGGAAGTACGCAGCGGCCGCTACCGCGCCGACTTCTATCATCGCCTGAGCGTTTACCCGTTGCTGGTGCCCGCATTGCGGGATCGCGGTCGGGATGTGCTGTTGCTCAGCGGCTACTTCCTGGAACAAAACCGCTCACGCATGGGCCTCAACAGCCTGCGTCTGACCAGCGATGCCCAAGCGGCGTTGTTGGGGTATGGTTGGCCGGGGAACGTGCGGGAACTGGAGCACTTGATTGGCCGCAGCGCGTTGAAGGCGCTGGGTAATTGCACGCAACGGCCGAAGATTCTCAGCTTGAGCGCGGCGGATCTGGATTTGCCCAATAGCGGCGTAGAACAGGCAGCGGAACCCGTGGTCGCTGCGCCGGTAGCTGAGTTGATTCCAGGGGATTTGCGTGAAGCCACTGAGCACTATCAGCGCCAACTGATCAGCGCTTGCCTGGAACGGCACCACCACAACTGGGCCAGCGCGGCGCGGGAGTTGGGCCTGGATCGGGCGAACCTGGGGCGAATGGCCAAGCGGTTGGGCATGAAATAGTTTCACCAGAATGAAGTAATACCCTTGTGGCGAGGGAGCTTGCTCCCGTTCGGCCGCGAAGCGGTCGTGAATTCAGCGATGGAGTTCTATCTGGAAAAATCAGGGACCGCTTCGCGCTCCAACGGGGGCAAGCCCCCTCGCCACAGGTAAGCTCCCTCCCACAGGGGTCACCGTTTGGCTGGCAATAGGCATTTCCCCTAAAGCCAGCCCCCAACAAGTCGATAACCCGGCATCGATAGCTGTTGGCGATGCTCATAATCGCCTCACCTTTTCCACAGAAGGTTTTTATGTCTTCCAACAAAGCCCGCGCAGATTCACTTTCGCTTCTGCTGTTTACCTTGCGCAGCGGCAAGCTGATGGCGATCAACCTGCTGAAAGTCAGCGAAATCATCCCCTGCCCGCCGCTGACCAAGCTGCCGGAGTCGCATCCCCACGTCAAAGGCATTGCCACTCTGCGCGGCGCGTCGTTGTCGGTGATCGACCTGAGCCGCGCCATCGGCGAACGACCGCTGGAAGACCCAAACGGTGGCTGTCTGATCGTCACCGACGTCAGCCGCTCCAAGCAGGGCCTGCACGTTCAGGCGGTGAGCAAGATCGTCCACTGCCTGACCACCGACATCCGTCCACCCCCCTTCGGCTCTGGCGGCGTGCGCTCGTACATCACCGGCGTGACGTCGGTCGACGGTACGCTGGTGCAGGTGCTGGACATCGAAAAGGTCATCCACGGCATTGCGCCGGCGCAGATCGAAATGGCCCCGACCGAACTGAGCATGGAAGAGGCTGAAGTACTGGGCAATGCGCGAATTCTGGTGGTCGATGACAGCCAGGTCGCACTGCAACAATCGGTGCACACCCTGCGCAACCTCGGCCTGCAATGCCACACCGCCCGCAGCGCCAAGGAAGCCATCGACTGCCTGCTGGACCTGCAAGGCACCGCCCAGCAGATCAACCTGATCGTCTCGGACATCGAAATGTCGGAGATGGACGGCTATGCCTTCACCCGCACCTTGCGCGAAACCCCGGACTTCTCACCCCGGACTTCTC
>NZ_JBFTMK010000550.1:0-3375 GCF_056396965.1 Pseudomonas sp. 05N434 | reverse complement strand
CGCCTGGGCGGCCAGGTGCACAACCTCGGTGAAAGCATGTTCTTTGAACAAGGCCATCAAGGCCGGTTTGTCGACGATGTCCAAGGCCTGGAAACGAAAGCCCGGCAAGGATTCAAGCTCTTTGAGCCGTGCGTGTTTGAGTTCTACGCTGTAATAGTCGTTGAGATTGTCGATACCGACGACTTCAAGGCCTTCTTGACACAAACGCTTGACGGTGTGATACCCAATAAAACCGGCGGCGCCAGTAACCAGAACCGTCATGAGGCCTGCGCCTGTGCGTGACTGATTCCGATTCTGCGCAAAGGGCGCTTTTGCATCACAATCCCCTGTAAGTACTCGCTGATCAGTATATTTTTTGGGCTTTTTGCCACCATTGGCTCCATGCCTTGCTCCATTGTATTGGTAAAGTTCTGTGCAGTGCACATCATGAGCCGCAGAAATGGCAGCCGTATACCCTGCCAGTTGGATTGTAAAAAAAACGTTAAGTAATTACTTCGTTTTTCTGACCGCCTGCTTAAAGGCGTGCTGGTATGAGGGTGCTCACAACGCGGCGCCTAGCATTTTCAGGTAGTTGGGGCTCTCGGAGATCGAGTTGTGGCCCGTGTCCGGTATGACCTGCAGCGAGGCCACGCCTTTGGCGAAATGGGTGTAGAGCCGGTCTGTGCTTGCGCGCGGTATGACTTCGTCGTGCTCGGCCGCAACCAACAGCGTCGGGACGGTGATGTGAGCGGCGTATTTCCAGGATTCGAACTTGTCCTGCAACAGCCATTTCACCGGGAACCAGGGAAACTGGCGGGCGGCGAGGTCTTCARGGCTGTTGTAGGGCGTGATCAGGATCAGCCGCGACGCCGGGCGCTGGCTGGCCAGGCGCACGGCAACGCCTGAACCCAGGCTGCGTCCGATCACTGCAATATCGGGATGGCTGTTGTAGACATAGTCGAACAAGGCCATGGCGTCACGCTGAATCGCCTCCTCGGACGGCGACCCGGTACTGCCACCGTAGCCTCGGTAATGCAGCAAGTAGATCGCATGATCCGCAAACGCTTGCGAAAACCCGGGCAGGCTGCGGGAAACGTCCTCGGCATTGCCACCAAAGTAGATCAACGCCTTCGGCCCGTCGTGCGGCCTGACGGTCACCAGCACCTGCGCGTCGGCGACTGACAAGGTAAGAAGCGATTCGGGTGTGTCGATGGCGCGAGGTTGCGGGTAGTAGATGAGGGCCCGTTGAAACACGAACAGCGCGACGCAGAGCAGCAGGTATGCAACGGCAATGAAAGCGAAGAGAGACACCAGGGTTCGCGACATTCGGCTAAGTTTAGTGGACGGCATGGACTGCTTCGGGCCTTGAGACAGCTATTGCTGGAGCGTCGCCAGAGTGTAGTCCAGCAATTTCAGCTGTGCAGAAGCGCCGCCCAATGCCCGTGTGGGTGCGAGCACCTGTGGCGAGGGGGCTCGCCCCCGTTGGGTCGCGAAGCGGCCCCAAAACCTGCAATCGCGGTACACCACATGCAATGGTTTACGACTGCTGTGCAGCCGAACGGGGGCAAGCCCCCTCGCCACACGGAGGCAAGAACATGCTGACCCGAGCCATTCCTTCCAGCAACGAGCCGTTGCCCATCGTCGGCCTGGGTACTTATCGCGGTTTTGATGTCACGCCAGCCGACGCTGCTTACAAGCAACTGCAGGCGGTGCTCAGCGCGTTGTTCGAGAAGGGTGGAAAGGTGATCGACAGTTCGCCCATCCTGCTGGCTCATCCGGCGGTGACCTGCGTCATCCCCGGCACCGGCAACCCGCGCTACATGGCGGAAAACGCCGGTGCAGGTTTCGGCCCGATGCTCACGGATGCACAGCGCCAGCAATTGATTGCGCTGGTGGGGTGACGGCTACCTTGTAGCAGCTGCCGAGCAGCGCGAGGCTGCGTTCGGCTGCGCAGCAGTCGTGAGTCCGACTGACGCGGTCTGCCTGATGCACCGCAAGCTCTGGTTTGACGACGGCTTCGCCGCCGAACGCAGCCTCGCAGGCTCGACAGCTGCTACCAGCGAACGCAGCCGCTGCTCGGCAGCTGCTACAGGCTTACGGCGGCTGGCATTACTTGCGCCATCTCCAGCGGAATTTCCAGGGTAAAAATCGCTCCCTGGCCGGGTCCATCGCTATGGACGCGAAGGTGCCCGTTCATTTCCACCGCCGCGAGTGCGCAACTGTGCAGGCCAAAACCATGACCTTCCTTGCGCGTGGTAAAGCCGTGATTGAAGATGCGGGCCATGTTCTCGGCGGCAATCCCTTCGCCCTGATCCTCTACGCTGAAGCGCAGCGTTGCGTTATCGATAATCCTGACGCCCAGCGTCATACGGCGCTGATGATCGCTGACCCTGGACATCGCATATTTGGCATTGCTGATCAGGTTGATCAGGATCAACAACAGTCGGTGTTTGTCGCCGATGATGGTCGGTGTGGCCTGGTAGTCTTTGATGACCGTGACATGGTGCCGGCTCAAGGCGCCGGAATTCATGCGTAACGCATCTTCGAACAGATCGACGACATTCAACGGCTCGACCAGCCGGGCGGCGCCGGCATAGGCCTGTTGGGTGGCGACGATATCCTTGATGTGATCGATGCTCTTGGTGAGTTGCGCCAGCTCGTCAACGATGCTCGATTGCTCGGTCGCGATGGAATCGACCAGTTGATTGAAGTAAAGGGGCAGCAGTTTGCCTTTTTCATCGTGCGTCATGAACTGCCCCAGGTCTTCGGCATGTTCATTGATCATTTTTACCGCTTTGCCCAGGCCGAGGGTTTTGCTGGTCGACAATTTGCGGGTGATCAATTCCGCGGAGACGTTAACGCTATTCAACACATTACCGACGTTGTGCAGCACGTTGGTCGCGATCTCTGCCATACCGGCCATCCGCGCGGCGTCGATCAGTTCGCGCTCGGCTTCCAACAGTTCATGGGTGCGTTCCTCGACGCGTTGCTCCAGCCGCTCGTTCGCTGTCTGCAATTGGTTGTTCATCTTGTTGATCAGCGCATAACTGCGAATCAGACGGGCCGCCAGGTACAACAACAGCAGCGCCATGATGCCAGCGCAGATCCCCAGGTAAAGGTGGTATTGGCGATCTGTCGCGGCTGTGCGCCGTTGTGTCTCGTTCAATAACTCGTTGATGCTGTCCAGTTGCTGTGCGACCGGAATGACACTGATGCGATCAACCAGGTCATTGACGATGGGCTGCTCTCGCACAATGGCATTCACAGCGTCTACAAGTGCAGTGAAAGTCGGGCGCCGTTCAGGCGGCAGTTGATTGATGTACTCATTCAGATATTCCAGATGCCCGGAGATTTCTTCGGCCCGTTCGCTGCTGACATAGAGGGCGTATTCAAGGG
>NZ_JBFTMK010000549.1:0-3375 GCF_056396965.1 Pseudomonas sp. 05N434 | reverse complement strand
CCTGACGGGCACGGACCACATCGCCGCCAAACGCCTGGCCGATGGATTGGTGCCCGAGGCAAACGCCGAGAATCGGCAGCTTGCCGGCGAAGTATTTGATCGCTTCGATGGAAATACCGGCTTCGGTCGGGGTGCAAGGACCGGGAGACACGACGATGCGCTCAGGCTTGAGGGCTTCGATTTCGGCAATGGTGAGTTCATCGTTGCGCACGACTTTGACCTCGGAGCCTAGCTCGCCGAGGTATTGCACAACGTTGTAAGTAAAAGAGTCGTAGTTATCGATCATCAGCAACATGGCGTTAAGAACCTCTTGAATTCACTGACTTTTAATACGGCCTTCGAATGATTTACCCGCAGTGCGCTGCGCTTTGACGGGTGCTGGAGTGGCACCAGCAAAGCGGCATTTCGTACAGGTAAAGAAGGCAAAGCGGTACAGGTCCGGCCAGGCCGGCAGAAAAGATTCAGGCGCGCCAACGCCAACGGGCGTGTGCCTTGATGACTTGATCCAGGAGTTTGCTGACGATCAACACGGGAAAGGTCTCATTCATACGTCTGGGCACAGTAACGTAGCTGGGCAGAGCGTGCAATATGGCCGGAGCGACAGCTCGCGAAACAATCGAAGGGTTAGCGACAGATGGCAAAAAGCTGGAAGTTTTTTGGCGGTGTCGAGAGCGGCCGAAGCACAAGATCAAAAGATTAAAAGGGGAATGACAGGCATAAAAAAACGCGGCGCCCTCGCAGGCACCGCGTTTTCTATGTGGATCAGTTTTCCGGGGTTTGTTCGGCCAGGGCCACGGCGCGGAACATCGCGCGACGCTTGTTCAGGGTTTCTTCCCATTCCAGCGCCGGTACCGAGTCGGCGACGATGCCGCCACCGGCCTGCACATGCAGTTCACCGTTCTTGATCACGGCGGTGCGAATCGCAATCGCGGTGTCCATGTTGCCGTTCCAGGCGAAGTAACCGACCGCGCCGCCATAGACGCCCCGCTTGACCGGTTCCAGCTCGTCGATGATTTCCATCGCGCGAATCTTCGGTGCGCCGGACAAGGTGCCGGCCGGCAGGATCGCCCGCAGTGCGTCCATCGCTGTCAGCCCGGCCTTCAATTGGCCGGTGACGTTAGACACGATGTGCATCACGTTGGAATAACGCTCGATGACCATCTTCTCGGTGAGCTTCACCGAGCCGATTTCCGAGACGCGCCCAGTATCGTTGCGGCCCAGATCGATCAGCATCAAGTGCTCGGCGATTTCCTTGTCGTCCGACAGCAGGTCTTTTTCCAGCGCCAGGTCCGCCTCTTCGTTGGCCCCGCGTGGGCGAGTGCCAGCAATCGGGCGCACGGTGATCAGGTTGTCTTCGACCCGCACCAGCACTTCCGGCGAACTGCCGACGACGTGGAAGTCGCCGAAGTTGAAGAAGTACATATACGGCGTCGGGTTGAAGCAACGCAGCGCCCGGTAAAGATCGATAGGCGCAGCCTTGAAGTCGATCGACATGCGCTGGGACGGCACGACCTGCATGCAGTCACCGGCCAGGATGTATTCCTTGATGGTGTCGACGGCTTTCTCGTAATCGTCCTGGGTGAAACTCGAACGAAACACTGGATCGGCCGATTGCTGCTTGCTGAAGTCCAGGCCACGGCGCGGAGTGATTGGCTGACGGAGTTGTTCCAGCAGCGCTTGCAGACGCGCCTGACCTTGTTCGAAGGCATCTTCCTGCGACGGATCGGCCAGGACAATCGCGTGCATCTTGCCGGCGAGGTTGTCGAACACCACCACCGCATCGGACACCATCAGCAGAATGTCCGGCACGCCCAGCGGATCCGGGTTCGGGCATTTGCCCAGACGCTTCTCCACATAACGCACGCAGTCGTAACCGAAGTAACCGACCAGACCGCCGTTGAAGCGCGGCAGACCGGCAATGGTCGGCACGTTATAGCGCGCCTTGAAGGCTTCGACGAAGGCCAGTGGGTCTTCAACGTCGTGGCTTTCGATCTCGACGCCGTCGTGGGTCACGCTGACGTGGTGATCGTGAACCCGCAATACGGTGCGGCACGGCAGGCCGATGATCGAGTAGCGGCCCCACTTCTCGCCGCCCTGCACCGATTCCAGCAGATAGGAGTTCGGCTCGTCGGCCAGTTTCAGGTAGATCGACAGCGGCGTGTCGAAGTCGGCCAGGGTTTCGCAGGCAAGCGGGATGCGGTTGTAGCCGGCAGCGGCCAAACGCAGGAATTCTTCGCGGATCATGAGGTGCCTCGTGGCTTGAGGGTCTAACGGTCAGGTATGCAAACGCGCCGGTACGCCGGCCAGGAACAAGTCAGGCGCGCCAACGCCAGCGGGCCAGGGCCTTGATGACTTTCATCCAGAGTTTGCGAGTGACCACCACGATGGCGTTTCCAGCAGGGGGTTGAACAGCGTCGGGCAACGTTATCTCAGCGGCCGGATCCAGGCAACCGGGAATTAGTTTGCGCAGATCATCGATCACCAGCGCCGGCGACTCTTCGGCAATCGGCCGACCGTGGTTATAACCGTAACTGAGGGCCACGCATTTGACCCCCGCCGCTTTCGCCGCCAGCACATCGCTACGCGAGTCGCCGACGAACAATGATTGCGACGCCGGAATGTTGGCCATTTTCATCACAAAAAACAGCGCAGCCGGATCAGGTTTCTGTTGTGGCAGGGTGTCGCCACCGATGATCCATTTGAAGTAACGGCCGATCTTCATCTGATCCAGCAACGGCGCGACGAAGCGCTCCGGCTTGTTGGTGATCAGCGCCATCGCCACGCCCTGCTTGTGCAGCCATTTCAGGGTGTCGCGCACACCGGGATAGACCACGGTCAGCTCATGCCCCTCACCGTAGGCCTCCATGAAAATCTGCAATGCACCCTCGGCTTCGCCATCATCGACCGATGAATGATCGATGCCGCCGGCCAGTGCACGGCGCACCAGCACCGGCGCGCCGTTGCCGACCCACTCACGCACCGGTTCGATGCCGACCGGGTCACGCCCGAGTTTGAGCAGCATGTTATCCACAGCCGCTGCGAGGTCAGGGACCGAATCGACCAGCGTGCCATCCAGATCGAACATCACCAGCCGCGGCAGACGCCCCGGGAACAGCTGCTCAAAACCGCTCATGGGCGAGCCAGCGCCAGTTCGGAGCGCATTTTTTCAATCACTTCCTGGTAGTTCGGCGCATTGAAGATCGCCGAGCCGGCCACGAAAGTGTCGGCGCCCGCAGCGGCGATTTCGCGAATGTTGTTCACGTTCACCCCGCCGTCGATTTCCAGGCGAATGTCACGTCCGGAAGCATCGATCAGCGCCCGAGCCTCACGCAGCTTGTCGAGGGTGGCTGGAATGAACTTCTGCCCGCCGAAGCC
>NZ_JBFTMK010000548.1:0-3380 GCF_056396965.1 Pseudomonas sp. 05N434 | reverse complement strand
ATGTTGCAGATTGAAGTCCGCAACACACCAGGTACTCTCGGTTCTAACGTCACCAGCTACATCCTGCATATCACTAAGCAATATGGTGGTGCTGGTTTAGTGTCAGTGATCTCGCAACAAGGGTTAGTGGCGGGAGCTGCCGCCAAACACCCATCCTTCACCTTTACAGTGGTGGATGATCAACTGACAGTTACACCTATTGGCTTAACCTCCGGCACTTTCTTGTTCTGGATTACCGCAATGGGCGTTATAGGTGTGTACGCCTAATATGCCATGAGAACTTAGACTGGCATATGAAGCCATGCAAGCAGGGTCACTTCGATGTCGGCGCAGCCGGCGTCGTAGCGTACTGCTACAAGTGCGACGAGAAGATTGTTGCGCCCACCAAGCAAGAAGCTTTCGAGCGTTGGAACGCGACTCACCCCAAGCAGTAACTCCCCCCCCTTCAAAGTCAGCCGCTATAGCGGCAAAGACCCAATGTCAGGGATACGGATCAAAATCTCCCAAGCGATCACGGGCGATGGGAACAGCGTATTCAAGCAGCTCCAGAGGAACATCTTGCTCAAACAGGGTCACCTCAAAGCGCAGTGTTTCGTCGTTTCGAAAGATTTCAAATATCGGACCGCGATCACCTCGCCAGCACTCCAGTGCAAGTCCATCGTGACCTTCGACAACGCTTGAGGCGCGACAAAACTTGTATTCAACTCCGTGTACGACCACATCGCACCTCCATAGATTCTGGGTGCAACGATACCTCCTCCTCATGTGAATTTGATAGCCGCTATAGCGGCAAAGGAACAGTCATGCCTGAAGAAACTGTTTTGATTGATTCGCTTCCGGTCCATCGCGATGCGAGTGGCTGGTGGTCACACCCTGACTACCTCTCGGAATTCGACGATGAAATTACCGAAGAGCAGTTCAACGACTGGTGCAAGCGCCACCAGGTGGAAACGAAGATCGCCTGCATGGAAAGCGATGTCGACGCCGATGTGTTCGATGCCTACATGAACAATGGGCAGGTCGATTGCTCGGCGTGGGAGATTCAGCACCCCGCCGAACCTGGCTGGTTCATTCTGTCGATTCACGACGCCGAAGATGGCCCTGTTTGCATCTGGGGCCGGCGGATGACGCCATGATCGCCCTCGCCTGGTGCACCTACGTTTACGCCTACAAACTGGGAAAACCTGCCAGTCACGACAAGCCATGGAACCAAGAAAGAATGCGCTCGGCCCTCTCAAAGCCCTTTTGATCAGTGAAGAAAACAATCAATTCAAAGATACCCCCCACCAGAACGGACACGCCTCCCTTTCCCAGTGCGTCGTAAACAACCAGAAATATCCCCAGAGCGATAAATGCAGCGCCAACAGCAGCTATCGCTCGGCGACTCTTCGTTTGATCGGGGTACTTGCTCAGCATTTTTACTCACCACATATCCAGGTTCTCGTCGATCAACTCTAGATCAGCCGCGGCCACCCAACCCTTTAACCACCTTCTGCCGCCACGCTCGGCAYGGAGCATCAACATGGAAACAGAAATTCTCTCGGATGAAGAGCTGGCGGAAATAACCGGCTACAAGGCCAGAGCCTACCAGCGGCGCTGGCTGATTGATCGTCATTGGGTGTTCGTCGAAAGCCGCGGCAAACGCCCGCTGGTGGGTCGTATGTACGCCCGCATGAAGCTGGGGATGATCTCCCCGACCATCGCTGACCCCAACCCGCCACCGGCGACGCCGGCATGGACGCCTGACTTCTCACGAGTGAACTGATATGCGACCCCGCAAGGCCGAAACACGCAACTTGCCGCCCCGGATGTATCAGTGGACGCGGAAACGGAAAAGCGGACAGGACTGGATTGCCTATTACTACCTGGACCTGACCGGCAAGGCGATTCCGCTGGGCAAAGACCTGGACCTGGCCAGGATCAAATGGGCAGAGCTCGAGGCCAAGGAAAAGCCGCTCGATCTGCGCACGATGAAGGGCATCTTTGACCGGTACATCCGCGACATCGTCTCCAAAAAAGCGCCGCGCACCCAAAAAGACAACCTGGCGGAGATCAAGCAGCTCCGACCGATGTTCGATAGCGCCCCCATCGACTCGATCACCCCGGCCACGATTGCCGGGTACCGGGATGCACGGACAGCGAAAGTGCGGGCTAACCGTGAGATCGCCACCCTCTGCTGATCGCAAAAATGGCCGAGCGCAATGCTCAGCACATTTGCAGTTATCTGATCGTGAGCGCGCGCGGCAAGCGCATGACCGCGAAGATRCTCCGCGACCGGTGGGACAAAGCCAGGGAAAAGGCCAAGAAAGAGGCTGATGAGAAAGGCGACGTTCAACTGGCCGAAAAAATCGGCAGCTTCCAGTTCCGTGACATCAGGCCAAAAGCTGCGTCAGAAATCCTCGACGTCGGCGATGCCAGCTTGCTCCTGGGCCACACCAAGGGCGACATCACGGAACGCGTTTACCGCCGCATTGGCGCCATCGCCAAGCCATCAAAATAGACCGAAAACCCGTTACAAAACTCAAAGCTCGCCCCTTGTAGAATGCGGTCTACAGAGGGGCCGAAAAACAAAAGTACTGTAACGAAAAAGAGCTACAGGCCAAGGTTTTAGCGGCTTTAAATAGCGGTCTTGAAAACCGTCGACTGTAACAGGTCCATGAGTTCGAATCCCATCGCCTCCGCCATCTTTATACGACAAAGCCCTGATTTTTCGGGGCTTTGTCGTTTCTGGGGTTTGGTGAAAATCTCGGCTCTCGGCATGTGTTCCATAACTATTATGGACGTGTTCCAGAACTCAGCGGCTGAACCCCCTCCTCCGGCGTCCTGCTGATCGTTAAAAATCCTTCACGTAAGGTGATGCTACGCTGTCCTCAAAACCGAGGATTTGCGATGCCACATTCGGACCTCCCCCCTCCCTGCTGTACAAGATCAACGAAAACCAACTCGCGCTCGAAGCCGCCATCATGGAGCTTTCCAACTGGGTCGAAGCCCGCGGCTCAGCCGACGTCGCCGACAACGTGCGCGGCGCCTTGGACACCATCGACAAGAACGAAGAGTTCATCAAGATGACGCTCGCGGTACTGATGACGCTGGAGTGAATTAGCACTGCATCTTATCGCTACCCCGCTACCACCTCGCCTCAAATACTGAGGCGAAACCGTGGATCCGTACGAAATCGAAGACACCCGCAACTGGCTGGAATGTCCTTAATCCTCCCTATCAAAACCAACGTACGTTCGATCTTTTTTAAAGATTTTACGATTGCTGAAACGTATCATCACCGAAATTAGCCGGTTTTAACCGAAATACACTCTGCATTGCACTGCGCCATCTCCGCTGACCTAGGAATTTCTCTATTTCGAGCCAGCTAGCGGAAGAGC
>NZ_JBFTMK010000547.1:0-4757 GCF_056396965.1 Pseudomonas sp. 05N434 | reverse complement strand
GTCTGCATACAGACCCTGTTGGAGATTCTATGTTGCAGGGTTGCCCTGCAACATAGAATCTCCAACATTGGATCTGGGGTGTTCTATGGATCCGGTTACAACACCGATGCCGTGGTCGGCAGCTTCGGCTGGCGATACAAGTCCAGCAGCACCTGATCCAGCACCGAAGACGCGCCAAACGGAGCCTTGTCGTTAAGGATCGCCACCACTGCCCAGGTATTGCCATTGACATCGCGGCTGAAGCCGGAGATGGCACGCACGGTGTTCAGGGTGCCAGTCTTGACGTGGGCTTCACCGGTCATGGCCGTGCGCTTCAGGCGTTTGCGCATGGTGCCGTCGGTGCCGGCAATCGGCATCGAGCTGATGAACTCGGCGGCGTACGGGCTGCGCCAGGCGGCTTGCAGCATCGCGGCCATTTCACGCGCGCTTACCCGTTCGGCGCGGGACAGGCCGGAGCCGTTCTCCATCACCAGGTGCGGTGCGGTGATGCCTTTCTGCGCCAGCCATTGACGCACCACGCGCTGGGCCGCTTTGGCGTCATCACTGTCGGCGTCGGTGCGGAATTTCTGGCCCAGGCTCAGGAACAACTGCTGAGCCATGGTGTTGTTACTGTACTTGTTGATGTCGCGAATGATTTCCGCCAGGTCTGGCGAGTAGGCCCGGGCCAGCACCTTGGCGCTGCTCGGCGTCGGTGCCAGACGATCCTGGCCCTGGATGCTGCCGCCCAGTTCCTTCCAGATCGCGCGCACGGCGCCGGCGGTGTAGGTCGCGTGGTCGAGTAGCGACAGGTAGGTCTGGGAGCTGCAACCTTCGCCCAACTGGCCGCCGACGGTCACGGTGACGCTGCCATCAGCCTGGGTCACCGGGTTGTAGCGCACGCCCCCGGTGCATTGCTTGGAGTTGAGCGCCTTGACCTGATTGTCGATGCGGATGCTGGCAATCGGCGGCTCGACCGACACCAGGACCTTGCCCGAATCGTTGCGGGCCACGAAACGCAGGGCCTTGAGGTTGACCAGCAGTGCGTCGGGCTTGACCAGGAACGGTTTGTTCTCGTCATTGCCGTCGTCGTTGAACTCGGGCAGTTGCGGCTGCACGAAGAAGCCGCGGTCCAGCACCAGGTCACCGGTGACCTGGGTCACGCCATTGGCGCGCAAGTCGCGCATCAGCAGCCAGAGTTTTTCCATGTTCAGCTTCGGATCGCCGCCACCCTTGAGGTAGAGGTTACCGTTGAGGATGCCACCGCTGAGGGTGCCGTCGGTGTAGAACTCGGTTTTCCACTGATGGTTCGGGCCAAGCATTTCCAGCGCCGCATAGGTGGTGACCAGTTTCATGGTCGAGGCCGGGTTGACCGAAACGTCAGCGTTATAAACGGTTGAGGTGCCCGGGCCATTAAGCGGGATCATCACCAGCGACAAGGCACTGTCCGGCAATTTGCTGGCCTTGAGGGCCTTTTCAACGTTGGGCGACAGGGCGGTGTTGATCGGTGCGGCGGAAACGGGGAGGGCCAGGGGCAGAAGAAGGCTGGCCAGCAGCAATGGACGCAAAGATTTGATCATCTGAAATAAAACCCTACAGCCGAGGGGAAAAAAGACGAGGGCATGGTGATAAATTCCCTCAGCGGTCATGAAAGTGTCGGCATTATGCCCCAAGGTGCAAGGGCTTGTGCCGCACCTTGGTCGACTAATCCGCTATTTTTTTACCGACGGTAGACGTCGCGCCGTTCTGAGGCGGGTAATCGGCGCCTTAAACTGCTAAAGTGCCGCCCGTTATTACTTATGAGGATTGTTCCAATGGCGACTAACCGTTCCCAGCGTCTGCGCAAAAAACTGTGCGTCGATGAATTTCAAGAGCTGGGTTTCGAACTGAACCTGGATTTCAAAGAAGATTTGGCTGATGAAGCCATTGATGCTTTCCTCGACGCGTTCCTGAAAGAAGCCATGGAAGCCAACGGTCTGGGTTATGTGGGCGGCGATGACTTCGGTCTGGTTTGCCTGCAGAAGCGTGGCTCGGTGACCGAAGCACAGCGTGCCGCTGTTGAAGCCTGGCTCAAGGGCCGTAGTGAATTGACCAGCGCTGAAGTCAGCCCGCTGATCGACGTCTGGTACCCGGAAAAGCCGATCAATCCGGTAGCCTGATGTTCAAAAAAACGGCGACCCAAGGGTCGCCGTTTTTTTCAGGCCTTGCGCCAATTCAGAATCACCAGCGTCAACACCCCCGCGACAATCCCCCAGAACGCCGAACCGATGGAAAACAGCGTCAGCCCCGATGCCGTCACCATAAAGGTAATCAGCGCCGCTTCCCGTTCCTGCACTTGCGCCATGGCAATGCTCAGCCCGTTGATGATTGAGCCGAACAGCGCCAGCGCGGCAATCGACAGCACCAGTTCTTTAGGCAACGCGGCAAACAACGCCGCCAGTGTCGCGCCGAACACTCCGGCAATCCCGTAGAAAATCCCGCACCAGACCGCTGCCGTGTAGCGCTTGTTGCGATCCTCATGGGCGTGCGGCCCGGTGCAGATCGCTGCGCTGATGGCGGCCAGGTTGATGCCGTGGGAGCCGAACGGTGCCAACAGCAGCGAGGCAATCCCAGTGGTGGTGATCAGCGGCGAGGCCGGGACGTTGTAGCCGTCGGCGCGCAAAACGGCGATGCCCGGCATGTTCTGCGAGGTCATCGCCACCACGAACAGCGGGATGCCGATGCTGATGGTCGCGGCCAGGGAGAAATGCGGCGTGGTCCAGACCGGCGTCGCGACTTCCAGGTGAAAGCCACTGAAATCCAGCAACCCCATGAAACCGGCCAGCGCGGTGCGGTGCTGGGCGGCGACGAAAATCTCGCTGCCGATCTTGAACAGAATCCCCGCCAGCAACGCCGCCGCCAACGAGGCCGGAATCTTTTTCACCAGCCGTTCGAAACTGCCCGTCAGGCCGCACACGGTCACCAACACTGCGCAAGTAATGTAGGCGCCGATGGCCTCGCCGTAGCTGACACCGCCCAGGCTGGTGATCAGCAACGCCGCGCCGGGGGTCGACCAGGCAATGGTAATCGGGGTGCGATAGCGCAAGGACAGGCCGATCGAGCACACCGCCATGCCGATGGAGATCGCCCAGATCCACGACGAAATCTGCCCGCTGCTCAGGCCCGCCGCTTGGCCTGCCTGGAACATCAGCACCAGCGAACTGGTGTAACCGGTCATCATGGCGATGAACCCGGCGACAATGGCCGAGGGCGACGTGTCGGTCAGGGGACGAAGCTGCGTGTGCGTGGCGTCGGTCATGACAGCGGTGTTCCTTGTTTTATAGAAATAATCAACTCCGGGGAGCTTTTGTGGCGAGGGAGCTTGCTCCCGCTGGGCTGAAACAATCCAATGCGCTCAGATAGATGAAGCGCGTTAGCAGCATCAACGACGGCTTCGCCGCCGAGCGGGAGCAAGCTCCCTCGCCACAATGGTCTCTTCACTTCAGTTCCCGCCCACAGGTTTGCGCGTTCAAGCCTAAACTGAAACGTAACCGGGCGTTGCGATACAGCAAAGGCGACAAACAGCCGTACAGTCGTGTTGCCACCCGCCATTGTGTACAATTGCAGTGTTTTTTACGCGATACTTGCCAGTGACCCACTGTGCCGTATTACAGTCACGGTCAATTCGCCGCAGTTCTCCCGACTCGAGTGCCCATGAACGAACAGTTGCAACCCCTCAAGAAACAACCGCGAGCAGGCAAAGCCGGCCGCAGCGGTACCCAGGACGATATTGTCTACGCGCATATCTTCGAGGCCATCCTCGAACAGCGTCTGGCGCCCGGCACCAAGTTGAGCGAAGAAGCGCTGGGGGAAATTTTCGGGGTCAGCCGCACCATCATTCGCCGCGCGCTGTCGCGTCTGGCCCATGAAGGCGTGGTGTTGCTGCGTCCGAATCGCGGCGCTGTCGTTGCCAGCCCGAGTGTCGAGGAGGCTCGCCAGGTGTTCATGGCGCGGCGGCTGGTGGAGCGGGCGATCACTGAGTTGGCGGTGCAGCACGCCACTGCCGAGCAGATTGCCGACTTGCGGCAGATGGTCAACGACGAGCGCGACAGCTTCTCCCGTGGCGATCGCGGTGCCGGTATTCGTCTGTCGGGCGAGTTTCACTTGAAACTGGCCGAGGCGGCGAAGAACGCGCCGCTGATCAGCTTCCAGCGCAGCCTGGTGTCCCAGACATCGCTGATCATCGCCCAGTATGAGAGCGGCAACCGTTCCCACTGTTCCTACGATGAACACACCCAGCTGATCGACGCCATCGAAGCGCGGGACGCGACGCTGGCGGTGGATTTGATGATGCATCACATGGACCACATCGACAGCAAACTCAACCTCGACGAAGAAAGCGCGTCGGATGATTTGCATGCGGTGTTCTCGCATCTGTTGCAGACCAAGAAGCCAGGGCGCTCGACTGCCAAGCTATAAATCGGGCCGAGTCGCGATAGCGGTCTGACAGGCGACAAAAAAATCCCCCGCAATCAATGAATGCGGGGGATTTTTTATGCCCGAAAAACCTTAACGCTGATGCACCAGATTCCCCGCCGCGTACGTCTGCAGCACAGTCCGATCATCCCCCAGCGTCATCAACACAAACAACGTCTCGGCAATGTTATTGGCCTGCTTCAGGCGATAGCTCAGCAGCGGCGTCGCGTTGTAGTCCAGCACCAGGAAGTCCGCGTCGGTGCCCGGTTGCAGGGTGCCGATCTTGTCTTCCAGGCGCAGCGCGCGGGCACCGCCGAGGGTGGCGA
>NZ_JBFTMK010000546.1:0-3385 GCF_056396965.1 Pseudomonas sp. 05N434 | reverse complement strand
TCGCGGGCCTGGACGTAAAACGCATCATCAACGAACCAACCGCAGCCGCACTGGCCTACGGTATGGACAAGGCCAAGGGCGATCACACTGTGATCGTTTACGACTTGGGTGGCGGTACTTTCGACGTTTCCGTTATCGAGATCGYTGAAGTCGATGGCGAGCACCAGTTCGAAGTGTTGGCCACCAACGGCGACACCTTCCTGGGCGGTGAAGACTTTGACATTCGCCTGATCGACTACCTCGTCGACGAATTCAAGAAAGAAAGCGGCATGAACCTCAAGGGTGATCCGCTGGCCATGCAGCGCCTGAAAGAAGCTGCCGAGAAAGCCAAGATCGAACTGTCCTCGAGCCAGTCGACCGACGTGAACCTGCCGTACATCACTGCAGACGCTACCGGTCCTAAGCACTTGAACGTGAAAATCTCCCGCGCCAAGCTCGAAGCGCTGGTGGAAGACCTGGTTCAGCGCACCATCGAACCTTGCCGCATCGCGATGAAAGACGCCGGTATCGATGTCAGCAAGATCGACGACGTGATTCTGGTCGGCGGTCAGACCCGTATGCCAATGGTGCAGAAAGCTGTTTCCGACTTCTTCGGTAAAGAAGCTCGTAAAGACGTTAACCCGGACGAAGCTGTTGCCATGGGTGCTGCGATCCAGGGCGCTGTATTGGCCGGCGACGTGAAAGACGTTCTGCTGCTCGACGTCAGCCCGCTGACCCTGGGTATCGAAACCATGGGTGGCGTGATGACTGCGCTGATCGAGAAAAACACCACGATTCCTACCAAGAAATCGCAAGTGTTCTCGACCGCTGACGACAACCAGAGCGCTGTGACCATTCACGTGCTGCAAGGTGAGCGTAAGCAAGCCGCACAGAACAAGTCCCTGGGCAAGTTCGACCTGGCCGAGATTCCACCGGCTCCACGTGGCGTGCCACAAATCGAAGTGACCTTCGACATCGACGCCAACGGCATTCTGCACGTAGGCGCCAAAGACAAGGCTACCGGCAAGACTCAGTCGATCGTGATCAAGGCCAACTCCGGTCTGTCCGAGGACGAAATTCAGCAGATGGTTCGCGACGCTGAACTGAATGCTGAAGAAGACCGCAAGTTTGAAGAGCTGGCGAGCGCTCGCAACCAGGGCGACGCGCTGGTTCACTCGACTCGCAAAATGGTCGCTGATGCTGGCGACAAGGTGAGCGCTGAAGAGAAGACTGCAATCGAAGCGGCAGTCGTTGCCCTGGAAGCCGCTGTTAAAGGCGACGACAAGGCTGCGATCGAAGCCAAGGTTGAAGAGCTGTCCAAGGTCTCCGCGCCAGTGGCTCAGAAAATGTATGCCGAGCAGGCTCAGCCAGCTGAAGGCGCGGCACCGAAAGGCGAAGCGGCTGAAAAAGCTGACGACGTCGTCGACGCTGAGTTCGAAGAAGTTAAAGACCACAAGTAAGTTGTTGGTCGCCCGGTTGACTGCCTTCAGGCGGTGACTGGTAGGATGTCGCCGCGCGGGAGCTTGCTCCCGCGTTGGCGTGTCTGGAGTTAGCGAATTTTTACAGCATGCGACAACGCTCGCGTGTTGGTGGCATGGCCGGGGATGCTCCTGCTTTCCGCGCCGAAAGTGCCGCATCGAATCAAAGACCAGGATCGTTGAATTGACGTGAGTTGGGTCCGGGCCTGTATTGGGGCTCAACGAGTTTGACGAGGCTCAGGAGAGGTTTGTCGAACGTCCTTAAGAGTGCAAAGACTTATGGCAAAGCGTGACTATTACGAAGTATTGGGTGTTGAGCGTGGCTCAAGCGAAGCAGACCTGAAAAAGGCCTACCGCCGCCTGGCGATGAAGCACCACCCGGACCGTAATCCCGATGACAAAGCGTCGGAAGATATGTTCAAGGAGGCCAACGAGGCCTACGAAGTGCTGTCCGATTCCAGCAAGCGCGCGGCCTATGACCAATACGGTCATGCCGGTGTCGACCCGAGCATGGGTGGCGGCGGTGCCGGTTTTGGTGGCCAGAACTTCTCCGATATCTTTGGCGATGTCTTCAGTGACTTCTTCGGTGGCGGTCGCGGCGGCTCCCGTGGCGGCGCGCAGCGTGGCAGCGACCTGCGTTACACGCTGGAGTTGAACCTGGAAGAAGCGGTGCGCGGCACAACCGTGAATATCCGTGTTCCGACACTGGTCAACTGCAAGCCGTGTGATGGCTCGGGCGCCAAGAAAGGCTCCTCGCCGGTCACCTGCCCGACGTGTGGCGGTATCGGTCAGGTACGCATGCAGCAAGGCTTCTTCTCGGTGCAGCAGACCTGCCCGCGTTGCCATGGCCAGGGCAAGATCATTTCCGATCCGTGCGATTCCTGCCACGGCGAAGGTCGTGTCGAAGAGTACAAGACGCTTTCCGTCAAAGTGCCGGCCGGTGTCGATACCGGTGACCGTATTCGTCTGTCCGGCGAAGGCGAAGCGGGCGCGCAGGGTGGTCCGACCGGCGATCTGTACGTGGTGATCAATGTGCGTGAGCACGCGATCTTCCAGCGTGATGGCAAGCACCTGTTCTGCGAAGTGCCGATCAGCTTCGTCGACGCAGCGTTGGGCGGCGAGCTGGAGATTCCGACCCTTGATGGTCGGGTCAAGCTGAAGATCCCTGAGGGGACTCAGACCGGCAAGCAGTTCCGTGTTCGCGGCAAAGGCGTTGCGCCGGTTCGTGGCGGCGGCGCTGGCGACCTGATGTGTCGTGTGGCGGTCGAAACCCCGGTCAACCTGGGTCGTCGTCAGCGCGAATTGCTGGAAGAGTTCCGCAGCTCCCTGGCGGACGACAACAGTCATTCGCCGAAAACCACTGGTTGGTTCGAAGGCGTGAAGCGCTTCTTCGGCGATTTGTAAGGAGTGAGCATGCGACGTATAGCTGTGATGGGTGCCGCCGGCCGCATGGGCAAGATCCTGGTCGAGGCGGTGCAGCAGCGCGCGCCGCTGACCGGTCTGACCGCCGCCATCGTGCGTCCCGGCAGTACGCTGATTGGCGTGGATGCCGGTGAGCTGGCCTCGTTGGGGCGTATTGGTGTGCCGCTGTCCGGTAGTCTGGATTCGGTGGCTGATGAGTTCGACGTGCTGATCGACTTCACGCTCCCGGAAGTCATGCTGAAAAACCTGGCTTTCTGCCGTAAGGCGGGCAAGGCCATGGTGATCGGCACGACGGGACTGGACGCCGCGCAGAAGCAGTTGCTGGCCGAGGCGGGCAAGGATATTCCTATCGTGTTCGCGGCCAATTTCAGCGTCGGTGTAAACCTGTCGCTGAAGCTGCTCGACATGGCTGCGCGCGTGCTGGGTGATGATGCGGATATCGAAATCATCGAGGCTCACCATCGGCACAAGATCGATGCGCCTTCGGGCACGGCGCTGCGCATGGG
>NZ_JBFTMK010000545.1:0-3386 GCF_056396965.1 Pseudomonas sp. 05N434 | reverse complement strand
GTGCTGACCTGTTCGGCCCTCAAACACAGTTACCGCGAACGCTTGCGCAGTGCCTTGCCGGGCCTGGGCTTTGTGTTCCTTGAGTTGACCCCTGAAGTCGCCGCCGATCGTGTCTCCCATCGGCCGGGCCACTTCATGCCGTCGACCCTGATCGACAGCCAGTTCGCCACCCTTGAATCGCCCGTTGGTGAGCCCCTGACCCTGGCTCTGGATGCTTCAAGTTACAGCGTCGACGAATTGGCCGCTCAGGCCCACCGTTGGTGGCTCGATCACGGCCTGAAACTCGCCAGTTGAGTTTTGCTGCAAAAGATAGCGCTGTCCTGACGGCTTCTGATTAATCGCTTTAATAACAACAACAAACAGGAGACACCCCCCATGTTTGGCATGTCCCACGAGTCGTTTCTGCTGCTCGATGCAGTGGTCACGGTGATCGGCTTGATTGTCCTGATCACCAAGTTCAAGTTTCACCCGTTCATTGCATTGATCATCGCCGCCGCGTTCCTCGGGCTGACCTCCGGCATGCCGATCGGCACCATCATCAAGGCGTTCCAGGATGGTTTCGGCGGCGTTCTCGGTTTCGTCGGGATCATTCTGGCGCTGGGCACCATGCTCGGCAAAATGATGGCCGAGTCCGGCGGGGCGGATCAGATCGCCCAGACCCTGATTCGGGCCTTCGGCAAGGACAAGGTGCAGTGGGCCATGATGTTCGCGGCCTTCCTGGTCGGCATCCCGCTGTTCTTCGAAATCGGCTTCGTGCTGCTGATCCCGCTGGTGTTCATCGTCGCCCGTCGTACCGGCGTGTCGATCATCAAGATCGGTATCCCGCTGCTGGCCGGTCTGTCCGCCGTGCACGGTCTGGTTCCTCCGCACCCGGGTCCGCTGCTGGCGATCGGCGTGTTCGGTGCCGACATTGGTAAAACCATTCTCTACGGCCTGATCGTTGCGCTGCCGACTGCCATCATCGCCGGTCCGATCTACGGTACGTTCATTGCCAAGCACATTCCCGGTCATCCGAATCAGGAACTGGTGGACCAACTGGCGCGGGAGTCGGATTCCGCCGATCTGCCGAGCTTCGGCATTACCCTGGTCACCGTGCTGTCGCCCGTGTTCCTGATGCTGCTCAAGACCTTTGCCGATGTGGTGCTGCCGGATGGCAACTTCTTCCGCACCTTCATGGACCTGATCGGTCACCCGATCTCGGCCCTCCTGCTGGCATTGCTGCTGTCGCTGTACACCTTCGGCTACAAGCAGGGCATCGGTCCGCAACAGATGCTCAAATGGCTGGACTCGAGCCTTGCGCCGACTGCCGCGATCATCCTGATCATCGGTGCCGGTGGCGGCTTCAAGCAGATGCTGGTGACCAGCGGTGTAGGTGATGTGATCGGTCACATGGCGGTGGCGGCTCAGATCTCGCCGATCCTGCTGGCCTGGCTGGTAGCCGCGGTGATTCGCATCGCAACCGGTTCGGCAACCGTGGCGACCATCACTGGCGCCGGCATCGTGGTGCCGGTAGTGGGGATGATTCCGGGCGTGAACCGTGAGCTGCTGGTACTGGCCACCGGTGCCGGTTCGTTGATCCTGTCCCACGTCAACGACGCCGGTTTCTGGCTGGTGAAGCAGTACTTCAACATGACCGTGGCGGAAACCTTCAAGACCTGGACCGCGATGGAAACCATCCTGTCCGTGGTAGGCCTGGGCTTCATCCTGCTGTTGTCATTGTTCGTCTGACACGAACGGCCAACACAAAAAAACCGCAGCGATGCGGTTTTTTTGTGGGCGACTCCTACAGGGGGTTATTTGGTGACTAACCCATCCGCCCGAAACATCCCGCGAATTCCGCGTACGGCCTGACGAATCCGGTCCTGGTTTTCGATCAGCGCGAAGCGCACATGATCGTCCCCGTACTCACCAAACCCGACACCCGGCGAGACGCAAACCTTGGCCTCGGCCAGCAGTTTCTTGGCGAATTCCAGCGAGCCCAGGTGTGCATACGCCTCGGGAATCTTGGCCCAGACGTACATCGACGCCTTCGGGTTCTCGACCATCCAGCCCAATTCATGCAAGCCTTTGACCAGCACGTTGCGACGCTGGCGATACTGTTCGGCAATGTCGCGCACGCATTGCTGATCGCCTTCCAGCGCCGCGATGGCCGCGACCTGCAGCGGGGTGAAGGTGCCGTAGTCGTGGTAGCTCTTGATCCGCGCCAGAGCGTTGACCAGCTCCGGGTTACCGACCATGAAGCCGATGCGCCAGCCCGCCATGTTGTAGCTCTTGGACAGGGTGAAAAACTCCACCGCGATGTCCTTGGCGCCGGGCACTTGCATGATCGACGGGGCTTTCCAGCCGTCGTAGACGATGTCGGCGTAGGCCAGGTCGTGCACCACCAGAACGTCGTACTGTTTGGCGAGGGCGATCACCCGCTCGAAGAAGTCCAGCTCCACGCACTGGGCGGTGGGGTTGGACGGAAAGCCCAGGATCATCATTTTCGGTTTCGGGATCGAACCGCGAATCGCCCGTTCCAGCTCGGCGAAGAAATCCACGCCAGGGATCAGCGGCACCGACCGCACCTGGGCGCCGGCAATCACGGCACCGTAGATGTGAATCGGGTAGCTCGGGTTCGGCACCAGCACGGTGTCGCCCTGGTCGAGGGTGGCCAGCATCAAATGCGCCAGGCCTTCCTTGGAACCGATGGTGACGATGGCTTCGTTTTCCGGGTCGATATCAACCTGGTAGCGATCCTTGTACCAATTGGAAATCGCCCGGCGCAGGCGCGGAATCCCTTTGGACGTGGAGTAGCCGTGGGTGTCTTCGCGCTGGGCGACGGTGACCAGTTTTTCGACGATGTGCGGCGGCGTGGCGCCGTCGGGGTTGCCCATGCTCAAGTCGATGATGTCTTCGCCACGACGACGGGCGGCCATCTTCAGCTCGGCAGTGATGTTGAAAACGTAAGGGGGGAGTCGATCTATGCGCGCAAAGCGGCGCGGCGAACCTTGTTCGGCCATTGTTGCCTCGAATAACGTAAGCGCCCGGAACCGTCCGAGCGACGCTGGCCACTGCGGTGGCCTGTGGCGGAATGTAAGGGCAGGTATGGCAAACTGTCCAGCCTCTACGTAAACAATTTTTTCCGAAGGAAACGGGTTGATGGAATTTACCAGTGGCTTCCTGCTCAGCCTTTCGCTGTGCCTGGACATCGGCGTGGCCAATATCGCGATGATCACGCTGGCGATGCAGCGCGGCTATTTCCAGGGTTTTGCCCTGGGGCTGGGGACTTGCGTCGGCGACCTGATTTACGCAGTGCTGGCACTGGCCGGCATGACCGTATTGCTGCAATACGAAACCGTGCGTTGGGTGTTGTGGATCGGCGGGTCGGCGTTGCTGCTGTACTT
>NZ_JBFTMK010000544.1:0-3393 GCF_056396965.1 Pseudomonas sp. 05N434 | reverse complement strand
GGTTTGCGGTCAGGCAATACGAAACGATGTTGCTTTCTTCAATGAAGTCGACATTGATAATGTTGCACCGTGTTGCCCAGTCGCTTTTATTCGGGTCAAACCACGAATTAAGCTCATCGTGAATATCTACCGGACCACCGAGAGCGCTATAACTGGTCGCGGACAGGGACCATGGGGCCCATGTGCCTGGCGGGAATTTCAGCACTTTTATAATGTGCTGCTCCAACTCGGAGGCACTGGTGAGGCCGTTTCCAGACCATTTGTGCTCGATCTGTTCAATGAATAGGTTTTGATCAAGGGCTCTGTTCCTGGGGGCTGCGACCAGTATTCTTTGCAAAGAACTGATTTGTTTGAGTTGACGCAGACTCAGCGACCGGTTTTTGCTGGGAATGATCCGATGACCGAGAAAGTGGATCATCATGTCATTAAAATAAGCGAAGTCAAACGTGCTTCCGCTCAGATCGTGAAAGTCCAGGATGATGAATTCATTGGGGTTTTCCTGGAGGAATTTTTCTACATCGGTTACAAGTTGGCCCAGGGTTCGGTCATTGCGATAATTGTTATGATGACAGCGAAATTTTCCAAGTCCCGGCGCGCGGGCGTCGTAAGTCAGGCGAATATCCAGCGCGCGGGAACCGTTGTGTAGCTGGGAATAAAACGATTTATGCTGACAGGCCAGCCAATGGGCTCCCGGGCCTTGCAGCCAAGTGGCTTTCCAGTCGCTTCCGGCGTTATGGGTGCCTGGCAGTGTCAACTCATTGAGCGACAGTGTATCGATTGCCGGCGTGCTGGCCATCCAGTTTCTAAGTACGTAGTTGTTCTGAACAGTATTGTCCATTTAATGCTTCCTTGCATAGTTTGATAGGTGTTATCGGTTGGCCGAAGTGAGTGGCTGTTACTCACTTCGGTCAATAATTTATAAAGGGAAAGAGCGGGGCGATCAATCGTTGTGATAATGCAAGATATGTGTATTTGGTTGTGCGTAACTTAGGCAGGGTTTCGGTTTTTCGCCTCAATCCATTGCGCCATGTATTGCGTACTTTTATGGTGGTGATGACGCAACATACTACCGGTAAAATTATCGCGTCTAAGTTGAGTCAAGTGCTGTTGGCAGTGCAACAACTTCTTGATCAACGCCGGGCCATGTTCCGACATTTTATATCGATCGGCCAGTAACCTCTGTCCGTGGGATTGGGCCTGCGCCCAAAGCGCTTCATCCTTATACAGCCGCACCGCACAGTCAGCCAGTTCCCGTGCCGTGCGGGCCACGGTCCCAGGCCAGGGATGATTGCCATGCATGGCTTCGGCGCCGATGGGCGTCGTCACCGTGGGGGTGCCACATAACATGGCGTCGACGATCTTGCCTTTGATACCGGCACCGAAGCGTAGAGGCGCCAGACAAATGCGTGCCGCCGACATCACTTGCAAAGCATCTTCTGCCCAGTTCATGACATGAAAGCCCTGGGCCGGGTTGTGCAACGCGGTAGCTTTGGGGGGGGTATAAGCGCCGTAGATATGCAACTGAGCCGTGGGCAGTTGCTCGCGGATCAACGGCCAGATAGCTGTTTTCATCCAGAGCACCGCATCCCAGTTCGGCGCATGTCGAAAATTGCCGATGCTGAGAAAGTGCGCCCGATCTTCAAAGGCTGTCGGCGGCACGAGCTCAGGTTCGACCATCAGCGGACACCAGTGCAACAAGTTGCGCGGCAGCTTGAACTGCTCGACCAGCAATTCGATCTCCACTTCAGAGATCATCAGGTTCAAGTCGCAACGGTACAGCGCAGCAATCTCCCGTTTGGCGAGATCGGTATCAGCCATCAGTTCGAACTCTTCGCGCAACGCCGGCGCGAACAAGTCGCTGAAATCATTATTGTCGTCATTGACCTTCAAGCGATCCTTGAGGCGCTGATGCCGGGCGTGCCGCAAGCTTTGCAGATCCGATGTCTCGAGGACACGCAGGGCATCGGGACAGTATTTTTCGACCCGCCAGCCAAACTGCTCCTCCATCATGAACTGATCGAACAGCACTATGTCCGGAGCAAGTTCACTGACGAAGTCGTCGAAACTGCTGTTGTTCAATTCAATCGGAATTTCACGAATGCCCAACGCCGTCAGATCAGCCCGATGTTCGCCGGTGCCGGCCGGGCTACTGAAGGTGACGTCCCAGCCTTGCTGCAAGAATGTCTCAAGGATTTGCATGACGTGCCCACCGGCCGCTGAAGAACGGGGCTCGGGCCAGACGTAACCAATGACCAGGACTTTGGTTGCGTTGAGCTGACTCATGACAGTGTTCCTTGGTGTAGGCGAGGAGGGACGAAGAAAAGGCCGCAATTAAACCACAGGAGGCGATTCCTGTGAGTTTGCGGCCGTTTACTTGAGTCGACGGGAGGTCAGCGCCCCTGTTGACAGAGATTTTCTGTCCCAAGCATCTAGGCGAGTGTAGACAGATTAATGATCACAGCCTCCGTGATGTGCTTACCGGTTGCGGTGTCGAACTTGCTCCTCATCCGGCCCAGGTTTTCGAGAAAGCGCGGGTAATTGGCCGATCGTTGATTCAGCAAGCCAATAGCCAGGGCGTAAGAGTCGGCGTTCAGGAGTGCAGGAGCCTCGGCAACGATCTTGGGCAAGTCTTTTTTAAGCTGGTTAAACTCACGGAACCCCTTGTGATCGGCATCCCGCAATGTGAAAGGATCTAATCCTTCCGGATGCTTCGCCAGATTCATCAACTGAGTCACATCGACATCGCCGGCCTTACCAAATGCGGGATCCGGGTTGCCATACATCAGGTCAATCGTACGTTGTGAGCCATGAGACATCTCATGCACCACGCCATCAGCGATCCGTCCTCTGTCGAACCTTTCCTTTTGGAAAAAGTCAGTCATATTGTCCGAGTAGATCTTAATGAATCGACTGTTAACTGAATCGGCAGGGTAATTCGCTGCTTTCCATCGCGCGAAGGTCTCGGGAAGCATTGCCGCCAGCGCGCCGTCCGAAGGTTTTTTTACAATATCTATGTTCTTCAGGGAGATGTGATTGAGGTCTTTTTTCATTTTGCGTAATGCTTCGGTCAGGTGCTCAACAGTTTGAGCGGAACTGTTGCCGAAGAAATACTTTATTACTGCTTTTACTTCGAAATCAGCACTGTTCGCCACCAGTTGATGCAGTGCGGTGTCAATTTTTGTCTGGGCGATCGGTAAGCTTCTTTTGACATAGGCGGAGACGAAGCTATCCGGCAGGAGTTTCTTGCGAACGTAGGACTTGAAACTCAAGTCGAAGTTTTTGAGTTTCTTTCCCCACGGCTGCCCCAGCCGGTTGAGAGCGTACCAGTCATCCTGCATGCGGACCGCAGACACGACGAAAGAATCTCCAGAGCTACCCAGCGGACGCCAGGTT
>NZ_JBFTMK010000543.1:0-3399 GCF_056396965.1 Pseudomonas sp. 05N434 | reverse complement strand
GGCCAGGCCCAGGTAAGTGCCGAGGCCGTAAAAATTGCCACTACGTTTGCCGACCAGAGTTGCAGTATTCATGGAAGATCCCTAGGCGCTGCTTCGTTGAGCAACGCATCACGTTTTTGGTAGCCGGCGAACGCGGCGGCAAGCAAATCATCCTGGGTCCAGCTGTCACGCTCGAAGGTGTCGATCAGACGCCCTGCCGACAGCACCCCAATGCGGTCACAGATCAGCATCAGTTCGCGCAGGTCGCTGGACACCACCACCAGTGCTTTGCCCTGACGGGTCAACTCACCGAGCAATGTATAGATGTCGAACTTGGCGCCGACGTCGATGCCTCGGGTCGGCTCGTCGAACAGCATCACCGTGCAGTCGCGTTCGAGCCAACGGCCGATCACCACTTTCTGCTGATTGCCGCCGGACAATTCCGAGACCAATTGCGTCGTACTGGAACTGCGAATGCGCATGGCATCGATCTGACGCTGGGCCAGCGACATCTCGTCACCGTTGTTGACGAAGCCGCCGCTGGARATCACCGGCATATTGCCCAGGGCAATATTGGCGCTGATCGATTGCGTCAGCAGCAGGCCCTCGCCCTTGCGATCTTCGGTGATCAGCGCGATGCCATGACCGACCGCGTCGGCTGGCGAACGAATATCCACCACCTGAGCCGGCGAACCCAGCGCGACGGTGCCGCTGTCAGCTGTATCGGCGCCGAAGATCAGGCGCAGCAACTCGGTGCGCCCTGCCCCGATCAAACCGGAGATCCCGAAGATCTCGCCGGCGCGCACCTCGAAGGACACATCGCGAACCTTGTCGGAACGGGTCAGCCCTTTGACCGTCAAGGCCGGAGCACCGATATTGCGCGGGCCCATGTCGATGTGCTCGCCCAGCTCACGGCCGACCATCAGGGTGACCAGTTGCTCGCTGTTGTAATTGGCCATCGGCTCGACACAGACCAGGTTGCCGTCGCGCAATACCGCGATGCGCTGGGCCACCCGTGCCAGTTCTTCGAGACGGTGGGAAATGTAGATGATCGCCACGCCGCGCGCCTGCAGGCGAGTGATCTGCTCGAAGAGCATTTCAACTTCACGGGCCGTCAGCATCGCGGTSGGCTCGTCGAGGATCAGCACATGGCAATCGCCGATCAGGTTGCGGGCGATTTCCACCATCTGCTGGTGACCGATACCCAGCTCACCGACCAGGGTGTCCGGATCGATGGCATCGAGGCCGACCTGAGCCATGGCCTCGATCGCCGCCCTGCGCAGTTGCTTGCGGCTGATCCAGCCACCGAGGCTGGGCAGGTTGTCGAGGAACAGGTTTTCCGCCACCGACAATGTCGGCAACAGATTGAGTTCTTGCATGACCATGCGCACGCCCAGCTTTTCAGCCTGGCTGCGGCTGCCGGGGCAGTAATCCTGCCCCTGGAATCGCATCTGGCCGGTGGTCGGCGTGACCAGCCCGCCAATGATTTTCGACAGCGTACTTTTGCCGGCACCATTCTCGCCGGTCAGCGCCAGCACTTCGCCGCGCATCAGCGTCAGGTCGATGCCGGTCAGGACAGGTTGAGCGTAGGTCTTACCGATACCGCTGACCGAGAGGACAGCGTTCGGGGCGGAAACTGACATAAAAACTCTCCATGCGCCCGCCCCAAGGGGCGAGCACCGTTGTGTCGCCAGAAAGACTACTTGGTAACCAGCTCTACCGGAGTTTCGATGACGCCGTTGGCGCCGCTATCGACTTTCTCGCCCTTGATGATTTTCAGCGCGGTCTCAATGCCGAACACTGCTTGCCGGGCAGCAAACTGGTCGGCGGTGGCCAGGACACGGCCATCCTTGAGCATTGGCTTGATCGCATTGATGTTGTCGTAACCGACCACTTGCACCTTGCCGGCCTTGCCGGCGGCACGTACGGCAGAGACCGCGCCGACCGCCATGCTGTCGTTGCCGGCAAGCAGGGCCTTGATGTTCGGGTATTCGCTGAGCATCGACGAGGCCACTTTGCCGCCCTTGTCGATTTCCCAATCGCCGGACTGCAGGGACACGACTTTGATCTGCGCCGCTTCCATCGCATCCTTGAAGCCGGCAGTGCGCTGCTGGGCGTTGGTGGTGGTGGAAACGCCTTCGATGATGCCGACTTCGTCACCGGCCTTCAGTTGCTTGGCCAGGTATTCACCCACCAGGCGCGCACCTTTGCGGTTGTCCGGGCCTACGAATGGAACGGTGATGTTTTTGCTTTTGACGACAGCCGGGTCCAGCTGGTTATCGATGTTGATCACGGTGATACCGGCATCGACTGCTTTCTTGATGACCGGGACCATGGCCTTGGAGTCTGCCGGAGCGATGACCAGCGCGTTGACCTTGGACAGGATCATTTGCTCGACGATGCGCGTCTGGCCGGCCGTGTCCGTTTCGTCCTTGATGCCGTTGGAGATCAGCTCGAAGTCGCCGGAATGGTCTTTCTGGTAGGCCTTGGCGCCGTCTTCCATGGTCAGGAAGAACTCGTTGGCCAGGGATTTCATGACCAGCGCGACTTTAGGTTTTTCAGGGGTTGCGGCGAATGCCGAAGAGACAGGCAACGCGGCGGATGCGGCAGCCAGCATAGCGACAGCGAGAAGACGTCCAGCGAATGGCAGCTTCATGGGTTCACTCCGATCTTATGATTATTCTTAGCAACGCTTGCGCTGGATCATCAATGGATCAACCCATCGACGGCGACCGCGCAAACGTTTGCGTAGACCGAACTATGCGAACCCTGCCGAGATTTGTCAACGCCCCGTTCCGTGTCTCGGTTGGCAAAAGCCAACCCCGTTTTGCCTCACGCCGTGGTGTTGACCAGACCGCCGCCGCTGGAATCCTTGGCCAGCTCCTTGACCAGATTGCCGGTCACTTGCGCCAGCGCAGCGCTGGTATTGGCGATTTGCCCCTGGATTGTCATGACTGCGCTGGCCTTGGCTTCCGGGGTCGAATAATTCGCCGCCTGAGCGGCCGCCAGTTGCTGTTGCTGTTCGCGCAGTTGCTGCTGCAGTTCCTGCATGCGCTTGAGCAATACCTGCACCGCAATACTCTGACTGCTGGTTTTCTCGGATTTGCTTTCGCTCTGAGCCGCCGCGCCGCCACCGGTTCTGACCTGCTTGTCGTCGCCCTGCTCTTCGCCCAGCGCCTGGGCCGAGGCGTCGGATGTTGCTTCACTCAAGTCGTTGATGGTCGCCGGGGATTTACCCCCGATAGTGATTGCGCCTGCATTTGCAAAACCGACAGTAAACGACATGTGAACTCCTGAAAAAATAGATCCTTTAAAGGAGCATCGACCTGTGCGGGGTTTTCTTTAGCACCGATTTTCGATTTTGCAAGGCGACCTTCTCAATGAAGGTCGGTGAGCCGAACATAAAAGCTGAACATATTC
>NZ_JBFTMK010000542.1:0-3400 GCF_056396965.1 Pseudomonas sp. 05N434 | reverse complement strand
GGCCCATGGACCCAGAACCACAGCGCACCGAAACCCGCGGCCCGCTCACTGCATGACATGGCCCGCGAGCATCTGGCCAAACAGGGGGACCGTTGATGAGCGCCAAGCAAAATATCCTCGCCAAATTGCGCAACAGTCTGACGGGCACCACGCCGGTGGCTGACAACTTCGATGTCGAACTGGTGACCGAGCCCTACACCTACACGCCGGAACAACGCATTTCGCAACTGCGCAAACTGATGGAAGCGGTGCATACCGAAATCCATCTGACGTCCAGAGAAGGCTGGCCCGAATTGCTCGCGCAACTGCTGCGGGACCGCCAGTTGCCGAGCCTGCTGATTGCGCCGACGACGCCCCACGGGCAACGCATCACCGAGCATTGGGCGAAAAATCCTGGCCTGCCAGCGCTCAAAGCCTACAACCGCCCGGTCGAGGAATGGAAAGCCGAGTTGTTCAACGACACCCCGGCCAGCCTGACTACCACCCTCGGCGCGATCGCCGCGACCGGTAGCCTGATTCTCTGGCCGACGCGGGAAGAACCGCGCTTGATGAGCCTGGTGCCGCCAGTGCATTTTGCCCTGCTCAAGGCCAGTGAAATCCGCGACAACTTCTATCAGGTACAGCAGGAATTCGAATGGGCCCAAGGCATGCCGACCAACGCCTTGCTGGTGTCCGGCCCATCGAAGACTGCCGACATCGAGCAAGTGCTGGCTTACGGTGCCCACGGCCCGAAAGACCTGGTGGTGTTGATCCTGGAGGACCAATGAGTCTACCGGCGGCTTTTCTGCGCGATGCGCAGCAACTGATTCCTGAAACACGACGTTTCGACGACCCGCTATCAACCCTGGCCTTCGGCACCGACGCCAGTTTCTATCGGCTGATTCCAAAACTGGTGATCCGCGTCGAGTCCGAAGACGAAGTAGTGGCGCTGCTCAAACTGGCGCAACGGGACCACATCCCGGTGACCTTCCGCGCCGCCGGCACCAGCCTGTCTGGCCAGGCCATCAGCGATTCGGTGCTGATTGTRCTGGGGGATAACTGGAACGGTCGCGAGATCCGTGGCCAGGGTACGCAAATCCGTCTGCAACCGGGCGTGATCGGCGCCCAGGCCAATGCGTGGCTGGCACCGTTCGGACGCAAGATCGGTCCGGATCCGGCGTCGATCAATGCCTGCAAAATCGGCGGCATCGTCGCCAACAATGCCAGCGGCATGTGCTGCGGCACAGCGCAAAATACCTATCACACCCTGGCCGGGATTCGTCTGGTGTTGGCCGATGGCAGCCGACTCGATACCGAAGACCCCAGCAGTGTTGCGGCGTTCCGAAAGAGCCACGCCGAATTGCTGGAGCGTCTGGCGACACTGGGCCGCGAGACCCGCGCCAATGCCGAACTGGCTGCGAAAATTCGCCACAAATACCGTCTGAAAAATACCACCGGGCTGTCACTCAATGCCCTGGTGGATTTCGACGAGCCTGTGGATATCTTGAGCCACTTGCTGGTGGGTTCCGAAGGCACGCTGGGGTTCATCAGCGCGGTGACCTACGACACGGTGATCGATCACCCGAACAAGGCATCGGCGCTGATTGTGTTCCCGGACGTGGAAACCTGCTGCAACGCGGTTTCCGTCCTGAAAAGCCAACCAGTGTCGGCCGTGGAACTGCTGGACCGTCGCAGCCTGCGCTCAGTGCAGGACAAGCCTGGCATGCCGGCTTTCGTACAACAACTGTCGCCTAATGCCTGCGCTCTGTTGATCGAATCCCGCGCGGCCTCCTCCACTTTGCTGCAGGAACAACTGGCGCAGATCATGGCGTCGCTGACCGACTTCCCAGTGGAAAAACAAGTCGACTTCACCGAAGATCCGGTGGAAAACGCCCGGCTCTGGGCGATCCGCAAGGACACCTTCCCCGCCGTCGGCGCGGTGCGCAAAACCGGCACCACGGTGATCATCGAAGACGTGACCTTCCCGGTGGAACAACTGGCCATCGGCGTGAATCGCCTGATCGAGCTGTTCGACAAACATCACTACGACGAAGCGATCCTTTTCGGACACGCCCTGGAAGGCAATCTGCACTTCGTCTTCACCCAAGGCTTCAACAGCGCGGAAGAAGTCGCACGCTACCAGGCGTTCATGGACGACGTGGCGCAGTTGGTGGCCGTGGAGTTCGGCGGCTCGCTGAAGGCCGAACACGGCACCGGTCGCAACATGGCGCCCTTCGTCGAACTGGAATGGGGCAGCGACGCCTACCAGTTGATGTGGCAGCTCAAACGCCTGCTCGACCCCAACGGCATTCTCAACCCGGACGTGGTGCTCAGCGACGATCCACAGATCCACCTCAAACACCTGAAGCCGCTGCCCGCCGCCGATGAGATTGTGGATAAGTGCATCGAATGCGGTTTCTGCGAACCGGTGTGCCCGTCGAAAGGCCTGACCTTGAGCCCACGCCAGCGCATCGTGATCTGGCGTGACATCCAGGCGAAGAAACGCGCCGGCATAGACACCGCCGAACTGGAGCAAGCCTACGAATACCAGGGCATCGATACCTGCGCCGCCACAGGCCTGTGTGCACAACGTTGCCCTGTAGGCATCAACACCGGCGAGCTGGTGAAAAAGCTCCGTGGCCGTAACGCGACCCATACGAAAACCGCCAACTGGATTGAAGGCAATTTCGCCACTGCGTTACAAGGCGCGCGCTTCACCCTGCATGTCGCCAACGGTGCGCGGATGCTGTTGGGGGCGCCACGCTTGGCGAAGCTTTCGGCAACATTGACCCGCTTGTCCAAAGGCCAGGTCCCGCAATGGACCAACGCCATGCCACAGCCGGAAAAGGCCATTCGCTTCAGCCCGAGCGTATCGGACGAACGCCCTCGGGTGGTGTATCTCGCGGCCTGCGTGTCGCGGGTCATGGGCCCGGCGGCGGGTGATAAAGAGCAAATGTCGCTGTACGACAAAACCCGTGGCCTGCTGGAAAAGGCCGGTTACCAGGTAGTCTTTCCAGACAATCAGGACAACCTCTGCTGCGGCCAGCCATTCGCGTCCAAGGGCTATGCCGAACAGGCCGAACACAAACGTCAGGAGCTGATCGGCGCACTGCTGCACGCCAGCCGCGGCGGGCTCGACCCGATCTACTGCGACACCAGCCCCTGCACGCTGCGGCTGGTTCAGGACCTCGGCGACGTACGACTGGACCTGTACGACCCGGTGCGTTTCATCCGTACGCATTTGATGGACCGACTGGACTTCACCCCGCAGGAAGCACCGATCGCGGTGCACGTCACGTGCAGCACGCAGCATCTAGGCGAGAGCCAGGCGTTGATCGATCTGGCGCGCAAATGCAGTAAAAACGTGGTCATTCCGGAAGGCATTCACTGCTGTGGTTTTGCTGGCGACAAAGGCTTTACC
>NZ_JBFTMK010000541.1:0-3400 GCF_056396965.1 Pseudomonas sp. 05N434 | reverse complement strand
GGGCATGGCCCAGCGCCTGATCGAGCACTACAGAAAAGGCGATTCAATCTTGATGCTTTATCGAAAAAGTAGCGATAAGTCATTGATAGAAGAACATATTCAGTCTGTAGTTAATGTTGATTCTAGCTTGCCGTACGACGCGCGACGGCTCAAGCAACTGACCTATCACAGCGCCAAGGGCCTGCAAGCTGATGCGGTATTCCTGCTGGGAGATTGCCAGCATCTGACCAGTTCGCCTTACAAGAACCAGGTCTATCGCATGGCCGGGCTCGGCAAGGCCGGCGACAGCGAGCCCTACGACAGCGCACAGAAAGACGAGATCCTGCGTCTGGCCTACGTGGGCATCACCCGGGCGGTGAGCCATTGCTACTGGTATGTCGATGGCCAGGATACCCAGGCGGCGAATATGCCCAAGGCCTCCGACCGGATCGGCAAGGGCAAGGCGTTTTTTGCCGATCATCGTCAGGGAAAAGTGCAGGCCTGAACCTCAAGAGAGTCTTGAGTCAAAAAACCTGTGGCGAGGGAGCTTGCTCCCGCTGGGCTGCGTAGCGGCCCCAAAAATGCGACAAGCATTGCCGATTTTTGTGAGCGCTGCGCACTCAAGCGGGAGCAAGCTCCCTCGCCACAACAAGCTCGCTCGCCACAAAAGTTGCGAGGGTCGCGATCCCGGCCTATGGTCCAAGCGAGGCTTTGATTGCGACGAGGCGCTCGACTCGCTTCAGGTCGCTGTCCATCCAGTGCGGATACCCGTAGCGAGGTGACGACATGCCGAACAACTCCCGTCCCGCCGTGCTCGAACTGATCGGCAATACGCCGCTGGTGCGTATCAGCCGCTTCGATACCGGCCCATGCACACTGTTCCTCAAGCTTGAATCGCAGAACCCCGGTGGTTCGATCAAGGATCGCATCGGCCTGGCGATGATCGATGCCGCCGAGCGCGACGGTCGCCTGCGCCCCGGCGGTACCATCGTCGAGGCCACGGCCGGCAACACTGGCCTGGGGCTGGCCCTGGTCGGTCGCGCCAAGGGCTATCGGGTGGTACTGGTGGTGCCGGACAAGATGTCCACCGAGAAAGTCCTTCACCTCAAAGCGATGGGCGCCGAGGTGCATATCACCCGCTCCGACGTCGGCAAGGGCCATCCCGATTATTACCAGGACGTCGCTGCGCGGCTGGCCAAGGACATTCCCGACGCCTTCTTCGCCGATCAGTTCAACAACCCGGCCAACCCGCTGGCCCACGAGTGCAGCACCGCGCCGGAGATCTGGGCGCAGACTCAGCATGATGTGGATGCCATCGTGGTCGGTGTCGGTTCGGCTGGCACGCTGACCGGGCTGACTCGTTTCTTTCAGCGCGTACAACCGAATCTGGAAATGGTGCTGGCCGATCCGGTCGGCTCGGTGATGGCCGAATACAGCCGCAGCGGCACCCTCGGTACGCCCGGTTCCTGGGCGGTGGAGGGCATCGGCGAGGATTTCATTCCGTCGATTGCCGACCTTTCCAGCGTGCGCAAGGCCTATTCGATCAGCGACGAGGAAAGCTTCGATCATGCCCGCCAACTGCTGCGCGCCGAAGGCATTCTCGGCGGCTCTTCGACTGGCACCTTGCTGGCGGCGGCATTGCGTTACTGCCGCGAGCAGACCGAGCCGAAGCGGGTGGTCAGTTTCGTTTGCGACACCGGCACCCGTTATCTGTCGAAGATCTACAACGACCAGTGGATGAACGATCAGGGCCTGCTTGCGCGCAAACGCTACGGCGATTTGCGTGACCTGATCGCGCGGCGTTTCGAGGATGGCCGGGTGGTCAGCGTCGGCCCGGACGACACCTTGCTCACCGCCTTCCAGCGCATGCGCCTGGCGGATGTGTCGCAACTGCCGGTGCTGGTGGACGGGCAGCGGCTGGTCGGGGTCATCGACGAGTCCGATATTCTGTTTGGCGTGCATGAAGACGCCACGCACTTTCGCATGACCGTGACCAGCGCGATGACCGACAAACTCGAAACCCTGCCTCCCGGCGCCAGTCTTGCTGAACTGGAGGCGGTGCTCGACCGTGGGCTGGTGGCGATCATCGCCGATACCTCGGGCTTCCATGGCCTGATTACCCGCGTCGACATGCTCAATCACTTGCGGAGATCACTGGCATGAGTCAGCACGATGAAAGCACCGCGCCACGGGGCTTTGCCACCCGTGTGATCCATGCCGGACAGACGCCGGACCCGACCACCGGGGCGCTGATGCCACCGATTTACGCCAACTCCACCTATGCGCAGCAGAGCCCCGGTGTGCACAAGGGCTTCGATTACGGGCGTTCGCACAACCCGACGCGCTTTGCCCTGGAGCGTTGCGTGGCGGACCTTGAGGGCGGCACCCAGGCGTTCGCTTTCGCCTCCGGACTGGCGGCGATCGCCACTGTGCTCGAATTGCTCGACGCGGGTGCGCACATCGTTTCTGGCAATGATTTGTACGGCGGGACKTTCCGTCTGTTCGAACGGGTGCGCCGGCGCAGCGCGGGGCATCGCTTCAGCTTCGTCGATCTGACGAACCTGACGGCCTTCGAAGCGGCGCTGCAGGACGACACGCGAATGGTCTGGGTCGAGACGCCGAGCAATCCTTTGCTCAGCCTCACTGATCTCACCGCTGTCGCACGGATCTGTCGCGAGCGCGGCATCATCTGCGTGGCGGACAACACCTTCGCCAGCCCGTGGATCCAGCGGCCGCTGGAGCTGGGCTTCGACATCGTGTTGCACTCGACCACCAAATACCTGAACGGCCACTCCGACGTGATCGGCGGCATCGCAGTGGTCGGGCAGAATGCAGAACTGGCCGAGCGCCTGGGCTTTCTGCAGAACGCAGTGGGGGCGATCGCCGGGCCGTTCGACGCATTCCTCACCTTGCGCGGGGTGAAGACCCTGGCGCTGCGCATGGAACGTCATTGCAGCAACGCGCTGGAGTTGGCGCAATGGCTGGAACGTCAGCCGCAAGTGGCACGCGTGTATTATCCGGGCCTGGCATCGCACCCGCAGCACGAATTGGCGCGGCGGCAGATGCGCGGGTTCGGTGGGATGATTTCCGTCGAGCTGAACAGCGACCTGACGGGCGCCAGGCGTTTTCTCGAGAGTGTGCGGATCTTTGCCTTGGCCGAGAGCCTGGGCGGGGTGGAAAGCCTGATCGAGCACCCGGCGATCATGACTCACGCCACCATTCCCGCAGAAACACGCGCACAGCTAGGCATCAGCGATGCGCTGGTGCGTTTGTCTGTGGGGGTGGAGGATGTCGAAGACCTACGCGCCGATCTGGGCCAGGCGCTGATGCAAGTTGCGGCGATGCATTCCTTGTAGCAGCTGTCGAGCAGCGCGAGGCAGCGTTCGGCGGCGAAGCCGTCGTGAATCCGGCTAGTGCGGTC
>NZ_JBFTMK010000540.1:0-3407 GCF_056396965.1 Pseudomonas sp. 05N434 | reverse complement strand
GCGTAGATTTCGACGGGTCAAAACCTTCATGCTCGCGGCCCAGCAGTTTCCAAAGGAAGGTGAGAAGCGTGGTCTTGCCGGCGCCGGCTTCGCCCGTGACCTCAAGGAACGGAAACGACTTGTACTGTGCGCGGATCTGCTCGGCGAACAGCGAACCGAACCAGAACGCCAGGGCAACAATGCCCTTGGCGCCAAAACACAGCCACAGCATCGGCAGCCAATCGCTGCGATACACCTTGCTGTCGCGCTGAATGTGCATGGCAATCGACTTCTGCAGCGTCTTGAGCCGCAGTTTGCCGAACTCGAAAAAGTCCTCCTTGTTCACTTCGCTGACGATACCGCTGCGCACAGCGATGTCGCCGAACACGTAGCAGCTGTGCTGTTTGCTGTAGCCAATGAAGTCGATGGTCTCCACGGTTTTCAGGCCGAAGAGCTGGTCTTTCATGATCTTGTCGAGTTGTTGACCACTGCCGGTGAATACGGCGCCGGCGGCCATGCTGAGCAGTCGCTTTTTGAATTCGCTGGCGGCGGCAACCTGGCCACCGGTGAAGGTGTTTTTGACGCTGCCACTGTCGTGTGGGAAATCAACGCGGAAGTAGTACCAGGATTCGTCGGTCACTTCGTTGCGTTGGAAATACAGTGCCTGCGGGTAGCAGTTGGCGATCTCGACCACACCGCCACATTGACGTAGAGCTTTGTCGCGGCGCTGCTTGTCGTTGAGCAATTGGTCTTCATGGCGCTCGGAAGACTCCAGCGCTTGCATGGCCTTGTTGAACTTCTCCAGGTCCATCTTGAACCAGTACAACCGACTGTCGAAGCCGAAGTGAAACTCATGGCGCTCACGCCAGTCGTACATCAGCACGCCTTTTTCTGACGCGCTTTCGGCGATCAGAAGGGAGCCATGGTAGCGAGCCGTGGCCAGGTCTTTTTCGACCTGCTCGGTGCGTTGGGTTTCGTCATCGATGAAGTTCCACCGCTGGTGCAGATCATTCCAGTCAACCTTGCGGCTATCTGGTTGGGAGATCTGCGCCGCTTCGCATTCGTAGCCCAATGCGCGGGCCTGACGTACCCAGCGCTTGGTGTATTTATGCGCTCCTGGTTCGTTGTCCAGTGCCCACACCAACTTCGGCAGTTTGCCACCGCGCTGCCGTGCCAGCTCTTTCAACGACTCTTCGGGATAGGCGCCGGATGACATCGCCGATACTGCTGCGATGCCGTTGTGGACCAGAGCAATGGCATCRAAAATGCCCTCGACGATCCATAGTTCGGTGACATCCAACAACTCGACGCAGGGCGGGCACCACCAAACACCACGAGGACTGTCGCCGGGTTTGAAGCGGGCTTTCATCTTGCCAAAACGGTGCGGCCGGTCGATCAGCCGTTCCCAGTAACCGCCCTTATCTAGGGCGAAACGTACTGTCGCGCTGCCTGCATTCAACTCGCCAGAGAAATACGTTTCCTGGGTGAACCAGCCTTGAATCAGATCCAGACGAAAGCCGCGAGCAAACTCCAGGTAGGCACGAGCCGTTGCGTTGGGATGCTCCTCGGTCGCCGGAGCACGTTTGCTCCAGTCGTCGAACAGGTCTTCGTAGATCTCCTTCACGTGCCAGGTCTGGCCGCACTTGCCCCGGCCACAACGGATCATCCACGGGTCATCGTGGAAGGCATACAGCTCCTTTTTCTTGCACGCTGGGCATTCGCCTTCGCGCATGTATTTGCCCGCTTTATGCTTGAGGCCGTAATCGGACTGAAGGCGTTGCAGGATGTCGGCGCGTAGATCGTGTTTCATGTTCATCGGGGCTTACTTCACTTCGCCGAGACTGTGTTTGAGGGCGCCAATCAGGCGTTTTTGCGCGGCCATCACGGGGAAGGCGGTCAGCAGCGAGCCGTGCCGTAGACCCTCGGGGATCAAGCGAAATCGATCGTCGTACCAGTGCTCGTTGAACTGCATCGCGTACTGGCTGCGTAGCGTTTCGAGCAACGCTTCGGCCTGCGAACGACTCAGTTTTGCGGTGATGGCAACGTCGACTTCCATGATCCACCTCGGATTTCGGGCAAAGCTCACCCAAACCCACGGGAAGCGGGGGCAGGGCAGGGAGTTAAAAAAGGATTACTGAGGGTGGTGCTTGTGCGCAGAATCGCGCTGAGCGAGTAATGTCTGCGGTAGCAACCTCGCCGGGACGGGATAACGTAGGTCAGCCCGTGTATCGATCAAGTGCACGACAGTGCAACCCGGGCTGGTGCCCCAGTCCACACCAATCCACTTGCGCTGATTGATCACCTGCAACTCGGTCCAAGCGTTGTGCACCAGCTGCTGAGCCATGAACACCGGCACCTCCAGCGATGTGGTCAGGTGCCGAACGCAGTTGTCGTACAGCAGATCGGAATCCACCAGGTACTGAGCTTCATGTCGTTGTAGGTAGGCAAACGCCGCCCGTTGCATGCTGCTGCGGTAGTCGTGGGTCAACTGTTCATGGTTCATTGCGCACACTCCATTTCCATTTGGTCGAGCAGGTCGGGTTGATCGTTGGCGGTCTTCATCGCGGCTCGGCGCAGAGCGATGTCAGCAATGGGTAAACGAACCGAGGGGTTAGCCATGCCGCTGGGACTCATCTCGTGGGTCATTTCGAACTCAGCACGCACCGACCAGCCGCAGGCTTCATTGGTGCATTGCAGGTAGGCCACCCGCAGGAAAATGTGTGTGCCTTCGCTGGTGCGGATGCGCATGCGGCCGAGGCAGTGCGGACAGACAAGTTTGTAGGTGCTCATGACCAGTTCCTTTAGAGCGTTTCTGCCGCTTCGTGCGCGATGTTCAGCGGGGTAACCACATCGCCGATAGCGATCCTGATGTCACTCCCTGAAAGCGAGTTATTGGTGGTCGCGACGATTTCTTTTAAGGTGTCCAGCCGCTGCTGGGCGATGACCAGCAGATCATTCAAATGTGTTCTGTCTACTTCGGAGATGTAGGTCATGGCGATTCACTCAAAAAGGGATGTTGAAAGCTTGATGCAGCGCTTACTGGAGCGACACGAAGCGCTGGTCAAAATCATGAGCGGCCGCGAAACCACCAAAACAACCACCTTAGGTACAGAGCCAGGGGTGGCAGTGAAAGCCGAAGACATTCGCTTCGCCGTCGACGACGTCGCAACGGCACTGAAAGAAATCAAGGCTCGTCTCGGTAAGGGCTGAGTGCGTTGGCTCATGCAGAAACCCCGCGACCATGCAGTTGGATGGTCGCCAGCACTTCGGCGTAGCGGGCGGACATGTAATGCATCAAGGCATTGATGATTGCCTGGGCTTCGCAGGACTCAATGACGCCGTCATCCAACGCCTTGGCAATGATCTGGTCCACCATGCCGCGCTTGGCGGCGGCCTTGACTGACCGGTTGTACAACTCGACGTTGTCC
>NZ_JBFTMK010000539.1:0-3415 GCF_056396965.1 Pseudomonas sp. 05N434 | reverse complement strand
GCGTTCTACGGCATGTCGACCTTCGAAGGGCCGATGATGGCGATCAAGACGGTCAACGCCCTCTCCCACTACACCGACTGGACCATCGGCCACGTTCACGCCGGCGCGCTCGGCTGGGTGGCAATGATTTCCATCGGTGCGCTGTACCACATGATCCCGAAAGTCTTCGGCCGCGAGCAGATGCACAGCATCGGCCTGATCAACGCGCACTTCTGGCTCGCTACCATCGGCACCGTGCTGTACATCGCCTCGATGTGGGTCAACGGCATCGCCCAGGGCCTGATGTGGCGCGCAGTCAACGAGGACGGCACGCTGACCTACTCCTTCGTCGAAACCCTGGTGGCCAGCCATCCTGGCTTCATCGTGCGACTGGTCGGCGGCGCGATCTTCCTCAGCGGCATGCTGCTGATGGCTTACAACACCTGGCGCACCGTGCGGGCCTCGCAGCCTGCCGAAGCCGTCGCTGCCGCGCAGATCGCCTGAGGAGTCCGTCATGAAACACGAAACAATCGAGAAAAACGTCGGCCTGCTGATGTTGCTGATGGTGTTCGCCGTGAGCATCGGCGGCCTGACCCAGATCGTCCCGCTGTTCTTCCAGGACGTGACCAACAAACCGGTGGAAGGCATGAAGCCCTACACCGCGCTGCAACTGGAAGGTCGCGACATTTACATCCGCGAAGGCTGCGTCGGTTGCCACTCGCAGATGATCCGCCCGTTCCGCGCCGAAACCGAACGCTACGGCCATTACTCGGTGGCCGGGGAAAGCGTGTGGGATCACCCGTTCCTCTGGGGCTCCAAGCGCACCGGGCCGGACTTGGCGCGAGTCGGCGGGCGCTACTCCGAAGACTGGCACCGCGCGCACTTGTACAACCCGCGCAACGTGGTGCCGGAATCGAAGATGCCGGCGTATCCATGGCTGGTGGCCAACCCGCTCGACAGCAGCCACACCGAAACCAAGATCCGCGCCATGCGCACCCTCGGCGTGCCGTACACCGACGAAGACATCGCAGGCTCAGTCGCTTCGCTCAAGGGCAAGACCGAGATGGACGCGCTGGTTGCCTACCTGCAAGTGCTCGGCACTGCCATCAAGAGCAAGAGGTGAGTCATGGTCATTGATATGAGCACAGGCCTGATCCGCGGCCTCGGCACAGTCGTGGTGTTCGTGGCCTTCGTCGGCCTGACACTGTGGGTGTTCAACAGCAAGCGCAATCCGCAATTCGCCGAAGCGCGCCTGCTGCCGTTCGCTGACGAGCCGCAACCCGAAACTACCCAAGAATCTGCAACAACAAGGAGCGCCCGGCCATGACCACCTTCTGGAGTGCGTGGATCTGCGTACTGACCATCGGCAGCCTGATCGGCCTGACCTGGCTGCTGATCGGCACCCGCCGCGGCGAAACCAAGGGCAGCGTCGACCAGACCATGGGCCACAGCTTCGACGGCATCGAGGAGTACGACAACCCGCTGCCGCAGTGGTGGTTCATGCTGTTCGCCGGCACCCTGGTGTTCTCGGTCGGCTACCTGATTCTTTATCCGGGCCTGGGCAACTGGAAAGGCATCCTGCCCGGTTATGAAAACGGCTGGACTGGTGTCCATGAATGGGAAAAGGAGATGAGCAAGGCGGACGCCAGATTCGGGCCGATCTTCGCCAAATTCGCGGCAATGCCGGTGGAAGAAGTAGCGAAAGACCCGCAAGCGCTGAAAATGGGCGGCCGCCTGTTCGCCTCCAACTGCTCGGTGTGTCACGGCTCGGACGCCAAGGGCGCATTCGGCTTCCCCAACCTGGCTGACAGCGATTGGCGCTGGGGCGGCAGTGCCGAGACCATCAAGACCACCATCATGGGTGGCCGGATGGCGGCCATGCCGGCCTGGGGTGAAGTGTTGGGTGAGACCGGGGTGAAGAACGTCGCCGCGTACGTGCGTCACGAATTGGCCGGCCTGCCGCTACCAGCCGACAGTGGTGCCGACGTGCAAGCCGGACAGCAACTGTTCAGCACCACCTGCGTAGCCTGTCATGGGGCAAACGGCCAGGGCACTGAAGCCATGGGCGCGCCGAATCTGACGCACCCGGCCGGTTTTATCTACGGTACCAGCCTGGCGCAACTGCAACAGACTATTCGCCATGGCCGCCAGGGCCATATGCCGGCGCAAAACGAACTGCTGGGCAACGACAAGGTGCAATTGCTGGCCGCTTATGTGTACAGCTTGTCCCACGGAGTCGGCACCGAGCGTTTGCAGGCACAAGGCAAAAACGAATAATTTTTGACCGCTCTGCTGCCGCATTCTGCGGAATGCGGCAGTTCCCTGCCTCTTTGCGACCCATTGTCGCACCCTGCCGTTCCCCTTCCTTTCGGTTCACCAGATTCGGGTCTAAGCTTCCTCGGTGCGGACTGGCATGAGCCGGTTCCAGGTCGATTTTACCCGATGTGTTCGACGATTCTGTTCGATGACAGGCCGCAAAGGCTGGTAGATACCGGCTGTCGCGCAAATTGCCGTCTGTCYCTCGATCGTTGCGTTTGAACACACCCCGTTACATCTGACTTGAACCCCTCGCCTTTTTCATCCGCTGCGACATTTTGTCAGAGGGCAATTTTGTCCTTACGCGGCGCATGGAAAGGCCGCAGAATCAGGTTTTGAAAGCATTGACCCAGGTCATGGCGCGTTGCAATGACCCCCCGCTTTCTCCATACTTGCGGCCGATTTTTACTCCTAATAAAACACCCAAACCGTGGAACCTTAGAATGAGCACAGCAATCAGTCCGACTGCTTATAACTATAAGGTAGTCCGCCAGTTCGCCATCATGACGGTGGTCTGGGGGATCCTTGGCATGGGGCTTGGTGTCTTCATCGCCTCACAGCTCGTATGGCCGGAATTGAACTTCGGTCTGCCGTGGACGACTTTTGGACGCTTACGCCCGTTGCACACCAACCTGGTGATTTTCGCCTTCGGTGGTTGTGCTCTGTTTGCCACTTCTTATTACGTCGTGCAGCGAACCTGCCAAACGCGACTGATCTCCGACAGCCTCGCGGCCTTCACCTTCTGGGGTTGGCAAGCGGTGATCGTCGGCGCGATCGTGACCTTGCCGATGGGTTTCACCACCACCAAGGAATACGCGGAACTGGAATGGCCCCTGGCTATTCTGCTGGCCATCGTCTGGGTCACCTACGGTCTGGTGTTCTTCGGCACCATCGTCAAGCGCAAGACCAAGCACATCTATGTCGGTAACTGGTTCTACGGTGCCTTCATCGTCGTGACCGCGATGCTGCACATCGTCAACCACATGTCGCTACCGGTCAGCCTGTTCAAGTCCTACTCGGCCTACGCGGGTGCGACCGACGCGATGATCCAGTGGTGGTACGGCCACAACGCCGTGGGCTTCTTCCTGACCACCGGTTTCCTGGGGATGATGTACTACTT
>NZ_JBFTMK010000538.1:0-3420 GCF_056396965.1 Pseudomonas sp. 05N434 | reverse complement strand
GTGTAGTTGCCCGGTTTGCCGGGAGTGAACGGCCGGCCAATGCTCAGGTGGTTGTAGTAGGTCGGAATCTGACCCACCGAGCGCGGAACGGTGATCGGCAGCTTGCCCGACGGGTTGTAGTCGCCGAACAGCACGTCAGCGATGGCGTTACCGCCTTCGGTGCCGCTGAACCAGGTTTCCAGAATCGCGTCAGCCTGCTCTTTCTCTTCGAGAATCGACAGCGGACGGCCATTCATCAACACCAGCACCAGCGGTTTGCCGGTGGCTTTCAACGCCCTGATCAGCTCGCGCTGGTTGCMTGGGATGTTCAGGTCGGTGCGGCTCGACGATTCGTGGGACATGCCACGGGATTCGCCAACTGCAGCCACTACCACATCAGCATCCTTGGCGGCTTTTACCGCTTCGTCGATCAACACGTTGGCCGGGCGCGGATCGTCCACTACTTCCGGGGCATCGAAGTTGAGGAAGTTCAGGTAATCGAGGATTTTCTTGTCGTCGGTGATGTTCGCGCCACGGGCGTAGATCAGCGTCGACTGCGCGCCGAGGGCATTTGTCATGCCGTCGAACAGGGTGACCGATTGCGCAGGTTTACCGGCGGCAGCCCAACTGCCCATCATGTCGATCGGTGCTTTCGCCAAAGGGCCGACCAGGGCGATTTTCGCGGTTTTCTTCAGGGGCAGGGTATCGCCCTGGTTCTTCAGCAACACCAGGCTGCGGCGCGCGACATCACGGGCCTCGGCGCGGTGCAGGCGGCTTTCGGCGTAGGTGTCGGCCGGGTCATCCTCGGCCTTGCCGATGCGCAGGTACGGGTCTTTGAACAGACCCATGTCGTACTTGGCGGCGAGCACTTCGCGCACGGCGTTGTCGATGTCTTTCTGTTCGATCTCGCCGGATTTGAGCAGTCCCGGCAGCTCTTTGCCGTAGAGCGTGTCGTTCATGCTCATGTCGATGCCGGCCTTGATCGCCAGCTTCGCCGCTTCACGACCGTCGCGGGCGACGCCGTGTTTGATCAGCTCGAAAATCGCCCCGTGGTCGCTGACTGCCAGGCCCTTGAAGCCCCATTCCTTGCGCAGCAGGTCGTTCATCAGCCAGGTGTTGGCGGTGGCCGGTACGCCGTTGATCGAGTTCAGCGCAACCATCACCCCGCCGGCACCGGCGTCGATGGCGGCGCGGTAGGGCGGCAGGTAATCCTGGTACATCTTGACCGGGCTCATGTCGACGACGTTGTAGTCGCGACCGCCCTCGACCGCGCCGTACAAGGCAAAATGCTTGACGCTGGCCATGATGCTGTCAGCCGCGTTCGCACCGCTGCCCTGCAAGGCCTTGACCATCACACCGGCAATTCGCGAAACCAGGTAAGTGTCTTCGCCGAAGCCTTCGGAGGTGCGGCCCCAGCGTGGGTCGCGGGAGATATCGACCATCGGCGCGAAAGTGATGTCGAGGCTGTCAGCCGCGGCTTCCTGGGCGGCGATGCGCCCGGACCGGCCAATGGCGTCCATGTCCCAGCTCGAGGCCAGGGCCAGAGGAATCGGGAAAATCGTGCGGTGGCCGTGGATCACGTCATAGGCGAAGAACATCGGGATCTTCAACCGGCTGCGCATGGCCGCGTCCTGCATCGGACGGTTTTCGGCGCGGGTGATCGAGTTGAAGGTGCCACCGATATTACCGGCCGCGATTTCCTTGCGGATCAGCTCCCGAGGCATTTCCGGGCCGATGCTGATCAGGCGCAACTGGCCGATTTTTTCATCGAGGGTCATTTGTTTCATCAGATGGCTGATGAAGGCGTCCTTGTTCTCTATCGGTGCGGGCGTCGTGGCGGCCAATACGGTATGACTGGCCAGGCTGACGAACAGGCCCAGCAAACACAGCTTCTTCATGAATGTTCTTCTCAAAAGGCCCAAGCGGCAGTGAATACGCGCCGGTCAGCCAAAATTTGGGGAGCGACTATTGTTGTTTGGGTATTACTCAGAAAAATGCAGCACACTTCTTACTGCTTTTTCGCTGGGCATCTTTTAGCCCATTGGCTCGATGCAATCCAGTAGCGGCGCAGATTATGCCCCAAGAGCCGGGGTCAAAGTTCGCCGGTTGTTTTATCAACGCAATGTGCAAGGGAGCATCAACCAGATGAATGTACGACACCCCTATCGGTCGAGCCTGCAGGTTGCAGCCTTGATGTTGCTGACCGCTCTGCTGGCCGGTTGCGGCATCAACACGATCCCGACCCTCGACGAGCAGGCCAAGGCCGCCTGGGGCCAGGTGCAGAACCAGTACCAGCGCCGCGCCGACTTGATCCCCAACCTGGTGGAAACCGTCAAGGGCTATGCCAAACACGAGGAAGAAACCCTGACCGCGGTGGTCGAAGCCCGGGCCAAGGCGACGTCGATCCAGGTGGATGCCAGCACGCTGGACAATCCGGAAAAACTCAAACAGTTCCAGCAGGCGCAGGATCAGCTGACCGGCGCGCTGAGTCGGTTGATGGTGGTGTCCGAGCGTTATCCGGACCTCAAGGCCAACCAGAACTTCCTGGCGCTGCAATCGCAACTTGAAGGCACCGAGAACCGCATCGCCGTGGCGCGTCGCGACTTCATCCTCGCGGTGCAGAAGTACAATACCGAGCTTCGTACCTTCCCCGGTCGCTTGTGGCACTCCGTGTTGTACAGCGACTTGCCGATCCGCGAAACTTTCGAGGCCACCAGCCCCGGTGCCGAAAAAGCGCCTGAAGTGAAGTTCCAGTAGGCGCCGGACCGGGTTTGAAGTGCCACCAAGGAAGAGGTTGCCAATGCGCGTGATGAAAGTGGGCCTGATGCTGTTGTTCTGGGTCTTTGCCCTGACGGCCCAGGCCGGGTTGAAGTTTCCGGAACTGACCGGACGGGTGGTGGACAACGCCCAAATGATCGAGCCAGCGGTGCGCGAGCAGCTGGTTCAGCAGCTTAATGCCCACGAGAAGTCCACCGGCGAGCAGTTGGTGGTGGTCACGTTGCCGGACCTGCAGGGCGCCGACATCGCGGATTTCGGTTATCAACTGGGACGCTACTGGGGCATTGGCCAGAAGGACAAGAACAACGGCGCGCTGCTGATTGTCGCGCGTGCCGAGCGAAAATTGCGGATCGAAGTCGGTTATGGCCTGGAAGATCGCCTGACCGATGCGCAGAGTTCGGTGATCATCAATCAGGTGATCACGCCGGCGTTCAAGGCCGGCAATTTCAGCAAGGGCATCAGCGATGGCGTTTCGGCGATGCTGGTGGTGCTGGGGGGCAATCCGCTGAACGAGCCGTCGACGGTGTATGAGCCGCGTGGCAATCAGGAGAGCGATTTCGTTGCGCGGCATCCGGGAATATTCGTGTTCCTGGTGCTGCTGTTTATCCTGACGATCTTCGTCGGCCAGATGTTCGGTATTCTGCCAAGTGGAGGGGGTAGAGG